>WGCP01000423.1 GCA_015493715.1 Desulfobulbaceae bacterium | reverse complement strand
TCTGATACCGATTCCATGGCAGCCGGGGGAAAGGCAAGGTATGTGGCCTGGTAGTCGCTGCCGCTTCGGGTGGTTCCCACAGGTGAGCCGTTCATCTGCAGGATGGTTGTTGCCGAACCGGGATTCAAGGTATAGGTGTGGTCACCACGACTGACCGGGGGATCCAGCAAGGCCTTGCCAAAACCTGCGAGCAGGCCGATTCCACTAATATTTAGCGTTTCCGTGTAGCCGCCAAGGGAGTTTATCCCTAAATAATCCCTCATCAGCGAAGATACCACCGGCCAGGCATGATACATGTGACTGCTGAACAACAGGGTGGCATCAGGTGTTGTCTCAAGCCAGTTTACCAGGGCGGTTTCACCGGCGGCGGTTATTCCGGCTGATCCAATATCCGCATACCCGGTGTCCCAGATAATTGTCTGATATCGATTTAAAACGGTAATGTCCAGCTCAAGGTTTCCGCTTCCGGTATCCCAGATATCATAACGCCTCCCAAGGGAAAACAGGGCGCCATCATAGCCGTTTCAGTTCCAGCTTTTTTCCGGATCGGCATCGTCTTCAACAAACAGTATCGTTGCCCCCGGACGGCAGAAAGAGGGTTGGCCGCTTCCCTGGTAGCCGGTGCTTACCCCGGCATTCTGCATGATGGTCAAGGCATCCTGCGGCCAGTTTCCGGCCTGGACAATGGTTGTGTTTCCGATAACGTTGCTCAGTCCCTGGTTAACAAAATGCCCGTTATCCGTGAAATTATCGGTAGCGGTATTGTTATCACCGTTATGAATGAACAACCATGAATCGCCGGTGTGTAATATGACATTATCATGG
The DNA here is from genome assembly GCA_015493715.1 of Desulfobulbaceae bacterium. Lineage (GTDB taxonomy): Bacteria > Desulfobacterota > Desulfobulbia > Desulfobulbales > Desulfobulbaceae > DRLX01. The sequence goes on along the minus strand of WGCP01000423.1, from coordinate 3,648 downwards.
ATCAGGTAGCCGCTTGTCCCCTCGTCCGGGTAGATTGCGCCATGGGAATGGGGTTGCCGACACAGGTAATTATGGTTGATTTCAGAGCGCGGCTGCGGACTGAGAGTATAGATGCCGCCGCCGTCATGCAGGGTATGCATGTAATCTTCCATCCAGTTAGCCCGGATGATATTGTCTCCGGCAGAGGAATCCATTCCCCAGCCCCAGCCGATGGATATCCCGGAATAGGGAAGATTCCGCAGCTCATTATGTTCAATGATCACTGATTTGACATAACCGGCAAAGATTCCCACCCCGTCGTGATACTCCCGGCCTATTTCCCGGATAAGGTTATTGCTGATAATTGAATGTGAAGAGATTGAGTTCGGATCGATGTCACCAAACTGGATTGCACTGGAAGAGATATCTTCAAACCGGTTGCCGATGATCTGGATATCCGTGCTGTTTTCTGCAATCGTCAGCCCTGCCCCGCCGAGATGGACAAAGGTATTGCCGGTAAATGTTATGGTGGAGCCTTGGCTAACCTGGACGGCGGCAGGTGTTTTTTCAATGGATCCATCCTCGCCGATGAAATGAAATCCAGCCTGCAGGTCGGCATAGCCATTGGGGCCTGAGGGTGTCAGCCAGGTGGTGTGGGCGAAGGTAATTCCGGAAAAATGGATATTTTTAACAGGCACAGGGCCAGTGCCGTGGATGGACATAAGTGTCTGCAGGCGCGGATAGATAAAGATCTCCTGATCCGGGTTCCCATTAGGAGCGGGTTTGTAATACAAATAACCGAAGTGGTGGTCAAGGTACCATTCGCCTGGTTCATCAAGCAGTTCATAACTGTTTTCAATCCAGGCGACTTTCGTAAAGCCGTCATCGGGCTGATATGCTCCACTTGAATTTGTCCAGCAGGGATTCTGCAGGCTCATGCTGGTGCCGGAGATTCCTGCAACCGGGCAGCGAAAGCTGCGCCACTCGTTAAAACCGACGATTTCGATATCCTCTTTATTGTTCCATCCCTGCATGAGCGGATCAATGTCGGTAAAGCCGGTCGCATTTTGGTTATAGCCCTCCGGATTCTCCACACCACGTGCCCGGACAGCCCGTTGACCGTTGACGTAGAGTTGGCGGAAATTGATGCCTGTTCCGGTTCGGGCACGATAGATTTCATGATTGACGTCATAAAGCGACCAGCCGGTAACGATGGTTCCTCCACTGATGACCGGAGTCTCCCCGGGATAGGCATTGTAATGGATCGTATGACCATTGGTGCCTGAATCAGCTGAGGATAATTCAAAGGTACTGTTGAGTCTGTAAGTGCCGCCTCGTAGATAGACGGTGATGTCTGTGGACATACCCTGGGAGCTGATCAGGCTTCGGACACGGTCTCTGGCCGTGGTCAGGGAGCAGGGAGTGTTTATCGTACACCCTGTTCCGTTGCCGCTCGGGGCCACGTACAGGACTCCGGCATCAGGTTTAATGGTCGGATGAGCAAGGATTGCCGGAATAAAGTTTAAGATGCTTTGGAGGCGGGCATGTGCAGTTTCCGGCACCGGGATAAAAGTAAAGGTACAGAGGGCGACAAGATGGAGGAGTCGGGAGATACGCATTTAAAGTTTGGGTATGCCGGTTTCCGGACCCATTACCCCAGGAGCTCTAATCCGTTTTCCCGTACGATCCGGTTGAACAGGTCTGCATCTAGGCCGAGTTTGCCTAACATCTTCAAGGTTGTTGCCTGGTCGGCCCAAGGGGAGTCGGTCCCGAAGAGGATAAATTCCGGGGGATGGTTTTCAATCAGTTCGCGTAGGCGGATTTGATCGAGAAAGTCCAGGGCAAAGGAGATTTCCATGTAGATGGGTTTGCCGGTGAGCAGGTTGCGCACGTCGGTCCATTCATCCCAGCCGCCGAGATGGGTGGTGATGAGTCGCAGTTCCGGAACCTTCTCAACAACGTTCAGGATACGCTCCGGATCGGCCCGTTGTATCCTGGGGTAGCCGATATCATAGCCGGTATGCATCACCAGCAGAAGGTCAAGCTCGCTGATCCGTCGATACAAATCCAGCAATTCCGGATCATCGAGAAAGAAATCCTGATAGTAGGGGTGCATTTTCAGGCCGATAAATCCCTGGTCTTTTATCTCCAGGAGATGGGCCATTGCCTCCGGGTCCCGTGGATGAACGGATGGCAGCGGGATGATACGCTCACTTTTGATGGATTGTGACCAGTTCAATATGGGATGAAACTGTTCCGGCCTGGTGGCGATGGAACAGACCACGGAGCGTTCAATACCTGCCCTGTCCATGGAGCTGAGTAAATCGTCAACGGTACCATCGAGATAAGCCTTGACGTTTCCCTTTTTTTCCAGGGCCTGGATGGCCATCGGCGCAATCTGGTCAGGAAATGCGTGGGTATGAAAATCTATGTATTCCGCCATTCGTTCTCCGTTTTTCGTTATCAATCATCAATCAATACAACAGCCATAACCCCGTCTGCAGAAGCAACAGGGCATACAGCCCGGCCGCGACATCATCACACATGATGCCCAGACCGCCATGAATATGGGAATCAAGCCATCCTACCGGGAATGGTTTCAGTATATCAAAAAAACGGAAGAAGACAAAACCAAGAATGATAAACAGGGGGTGAAGCGGGACAGCGGCCAGGGCGATCATTTGGCCGACGATTTCATCAATGACAACCAGTCCGGGGTCCGGGCGATCAACAATTTTTTCTGCGGCCCCGGCGGCAATGGTGCCGACAATAAAGAGTCCAGCGACGATCAGGCCATAGTGGGAGAGGGAAAGACGGTGGAAGAAAAACCAGAGCAGAACACCCACCAGGGAACCCCAGGTTCCCGGCGCCTTGGGAAGATAGCCGCTGCCGCCGCCGGTGGCAATGGCCATATACAGTCTATCCATGATGTACTTCTCCGGTGGCGGGGGAGCGTTTACTGCTCTTTCCCGTCGTCTGCAGGCTGAGTTGGGCTGTGGTGATAAAATTCATTATAGATGCGTTGAATGGGTAGTTTGTGTTGCCTGGCAAGTTTGCGGCAGCTTTCATATTCCGGGGTAACCACCGGCCCTTGGGGGGTGATGATTTTTTTTCCATCGATCACTCCCAGCGGGGTCGTCACCGCAACCTTTGTCCGGGGCAGTGTCATTCGCTGCTGACGGGAAAAGCGCAGGCCAATGGCCGATGTTTCGGTAAGTATGATCTGCTTGAGTCGCAGGCTGTCGGCGGGTGCGCTGATGACCTTGAGCGCAAAACCGGGCCGACCTTTTTTCATCAAGATGGGGGTGAGGCTGACGTCAAGGGCGCCGGCTGCCATGAGGCGCCCACTGACATGGGGCCATGTTTCGCTGTTCCAGTCATCAAGGTGGGTTTCCAGAATGTCAACCTCGCCAGCCTCGCTGGCCAGATGGGCGTGACCACAACAAAGGCGGAGGAGGTTGGGACAGCCGTCTTCCCGTTTGTTGCTGCCTGCCCCGTATCCGGTCGCCTGTAGGGTCATGGCCGGCATGGGGCCAAAGCCATCGGCCAGCTCCCTGATCAGGGCCGCACCAGTAGGGGTAACCAGTTCCATGTCAAGTTCAACCCCATACATGGGAACGTCCTGTAATAACGCACAAACCGCAGGGGCAGGCAGGGGGATGGTACCAT
>WGCP01000422.1 GCA_015493715.1 Desulfobulbaceae bacterium | reverse complement strand
TGGGCCAGCACCTCGGTATCGGTTTCGGACGAAAAAACATGGCCTTCGGCAAGCAGCTCTTCCTTGAGCGATCCATAATTCTCAATGATACCATTGTGAACCACCACGATGTCGCCGCTGCAGTCACTGTGCGGATGGGCGTTATCCTCTGTGGGCGCGCCATGGGTGGCCCAGCGGGTGTGACCAAGCCCGGTCCGGCTCGGCACGCCGATCTGCTCATCAACAACGATTTCCAGGTTGGCCAGCTTCCCCTCGGCCCTGAACTTATGGAGACGATTTTCATGGTGAAAAACAAGGCCTGCGGAATCATATCCCCGATATTCCAGGCGTCGCAAACCTTCAATAAGAATAGGCACGACCCTTCTGTTCCCGATATAGCCTACTATTCCGCACATATAAACGCCTCCTGTTCATATTGATAAAATTTCTTTTCAAAAAGAATTATATGCCATAGAATAGCATAAGTAAAAAAATATGAATACTGGAAAAACATGCCTTTCCCGGCAGTTAAATAATTCTTTTCCCGGAGCGGTCGTAAAAACCGAACAACTGTTTCAAACAATCACTCCTGTTCACTACCCAAATATCTCTAAAAACCATAAGAAAAAATCCCGGATTGCCAATGAATGAACAACAGCGACTCAAAGAACTCCTCCTTGAAAAATCATATCGACAGGGAACCTTTACCCTGACATCGGGCAAGACCTCCGACTTTTATATCGACGGCAAACAGACAACCCTTGATGCCGAAGGCGCCTATCTTTGCGGGCGTTTACTCTACCAACTGATACGGGCTGAACCGGAACCGATAACCGGAGTGGGCGGCATGACCCTGGGCGCCGACCCCCTAGTCACTGCCGTTTCCCTGGTCAGTTACCTGGACAAACACCCCATTCCGGCCTTTATCGTCCGCAAGGAGGCCAAGGGCCACGGCACCGGCAATTACCTGGAGGGCAAGGCAAATCTGCAGCCGGGAGGCAGGGTCGCCCTGCTGGAAGATGTGGTGACCACCGGCGGCACCCTGATTCAGGTTATCAAGCGGGTGGAGGATGAAGGCTTCAAGGTTGGTCTGGTGGCAACCGTGGTCGACCGGCAGGAAGGCGGCGCTGAAACCCTGGCCGAACACGGATATCCGCTCAAGGCCATCTTCACCCGTTCCCAACTAATGACGGACCTGTAACTAATCTAAATTGTTTCAAAGATGGCTAAGTAAAAACATAGATATACAGGTAAGCGGAGCGAAGCGTAGACTCCGAGGAGTGGTGTTCCGAGGCGGGTCTCAACTATACAGGTAGTATGTTGTGAATCGCCCCGGGACACACGACGCAGTAGATCGAAGTTTTTACGACGCCATCAACTTGTCGGCTGAGCCCATGCAATGTAGACACTGTGGAAAAAAGCTCGAGGTGGCACGAAGCTGCCGTGAGGTAAAACTTCGGTGCACAGGGTGCGGCCGGGAATATCCTGTCCATGAAGTGGCCGCCGATCTGGACGAGGAAACCGAACGTATACTTGAACGCTACACCTGCATCATTTATGACTGATCATTATGGCTGACGTCAAGACCTTTGTCCGCACCAATAATACCGCCACGGTTATCTGCCCTGCATGCAATACCGCCAAGCATATCTCCGCTGAACCCTACCGGCAGAAGAAACACGCCATCAAGGTCCGTTGCCGGTGTGGTGAAATATTCACCCTCTGCCTCGACTTCCGCCGTCATTACCGTAAGCTGACCAGCCTGCCGGGCACCTACTCCATCATCACTCCGGGCAAGGCAGGTGGTGGAGTCGCCCATATCCGTAACATCTCACGCGGCGGCATCGGCTTTACCATCTCCGGCCGACACCATATGGAACAAGGATTATGGGTTGTCCTGGAATTCCAACTCAATGATAAAAATCAGACAACACTGCGCAAAGATGGGATAATTCGATCAATCAAGGGAAATTATATAGGCTGCCAGTTCCCGGACAATGACCCCATGGAAAGAGCGCTGGGATTTTATCTCCAATTCTGATTCCCATCCCCCCTGCTGAAAACCGGATCCGCATATTTCACAAGCGATCTGCTGCAAGACCCCAAAACACCATGCCTGCGGCGTTACAGCGCAAAAAAGATGCCTCGAAATATTTCAATATGTCTGCGGACCTTTTTACGCTGTTCCTCGAAGGTCTCACTTCGTTCGCTATCTGCATTCATGGCATTTTCAGGCCTTTCGCGACGACCTTTGTGAAATATATGCGGGTTAAAATTCCAGTGATCGATCAAGAAGCATTTCCGCCTCCTCAAGCAGCGGCGGAAGGGTCGATGACCTGGTTGCACTGATACATACGCCGTCACCGGGCAGAGAAACATCATCTCCATTTTCCCGAGCACGATCAATTTTGTTGTACACGTTGAGCCGGGCAATTCGATCAAGGCCAAGATCCATGAGCAGCTCCTCCACCACCCGCATTTTTTCCCGCCAGGAAGGACTTGAAATATCGACGACGTGCAGGAGCAAATCCGCCTCCTGCAATTCTTCCAGGGTTGAGGCAAAGGCCTTGAGCAATTCCGCCGGCAGATTGCGGATAAATCCCACCGTATCGGTGATAATCACCTCCCGGTCCCGAGGAAACCGCAACCTGCGGCTGGTTGGATCAAGGGTGGCAAACAGCCGGTCCTCGGCCTGGATATCACTTGCGGTCAGGGTGTTGAGCAGGGTGGACTTGCCGGCATTGGTATAGCCGACCAGCGAGATCACCGGCACATCCCGTTTCCGCCGCCGGTTGCGACGGTGGTAGCGCTGCCGCCCGACAGCCTTCAGTTCCCGCCCCAGACGGGCGATACGGTCGTTGATCCGGCGCCGGTCGATTTCAAGCCGGGTTTCCCCCGGTCCCCTGGCGCCGATACCACCGGTCAAACGCGACAGGGCATCATCACGCGAAGACAGACGCGGCAGCATGTATTTCAACTGCGCCATCTCGATCTGCAGCTTTCCCTCCCGGCTTTTCGCCCGACCGGCAAAGATATCAAGTATCAACTGGGTCCGGTCAATAACCCGCAGGTCGGTATGATCAGTCACCGAACGTACCTGGGAGGGGCTTAACTCCTGGTCAAAGAGCAGGAGATTGGCGTTACGCCGCAGGCTCATCAGCATGATTTCCATCAGCTTGCCGCGACCCAGGATAAAGCGGGGATGTATTTTTTTCCGCCGCTGGATAACCCTGTCCAGCACCTGTACCCCTGCCGAGCGGGCAAGTTCAGCCAACTCGTCCAGGGATTCTTCCGCCCTGATCCGGCTGCCGGTGGTCACGGAGATAAGCAGGGCCCTGTCCCGACCCTTATCCACCTCGGTGCCTGTGCCTAGACGAACAAATTCGGATTCAACCGCTTCGATCAGCTCCAGACAGGACTGGTTTGGGGAAGCCGGATGCTCAGCTGCAAGCGGCAACCAAAACCGGTTATCTTTTGCCGCAGGAAGAAGATGGGCGCTGTAGAGTAAATCCGGCAGGGAGTCTTTCATAGTCAGCACGGAAATCAGATCCAGACGCAGGCAGGCCATGTCCATGATATCCTCTTCACTCACCCCTTTGCCGGTAAAGGTAGTATGCACGCAGCGCAGACCGCGCAAACGGCCTCCGGCAGTGCGGATATTGGACAGGACGGGAATAACGATCCGATTAAAATCTCCGACGATGACGGTTTCCACCCGGCCGGAACGGTGGATCAACAGGCCCAGCTGGCGATTGAGTTCAGAGGACAGAGCGACAAGGCTGCGTGCCGCCTCCCGGCCGATAATCTCACGAGGAGAAACCGATTTTTTCCCTAAGCGTTCAAGCGACTTCAGCTGCCTGGACTTGAGACCTGTCTTATTTCCTACAACGGCGATGGTGCACCTCCAGGTTGGTTTAACATGGCGCTGATCCGGGCGTGCGCGGAAAGGGAATCACGTCCCGAATATTGGCCATACCGGTGACAAACTGAACAAACCGCTCAAAACCGAGTCCGAACCCGGAATGAACCACGGAACCATACCTGCGCAGATCCAGGTACCAGCTGTATTCATCCACATCGAGCCCGGCTTCCTCCATGCGGGCCAGCAAAACATCATAACGCTCTTCACGCTGGGAGCCACCGACCAGTTCACCAATTCCCGGCACCAGGATATCCATGGCGGCGACCGTTTTTTCGCCCTCATCGAGCCGCATGTAAAACGGTTTGATAGCTCGAGGATAGTTGGTCACAATGACCGGCCGCCGTGCCACTTCCTCACAGAGAAACCGTTCATGTTCGGCCTGCATATCCATGCCCCAGGAAACGGGAACCACAAATTCTCTGCCTCCCTTCCCCTGTGCCTCCAGAAGGATATCAATGGCATCGGTATAGGTAAGGCGGACAAATTTCTCTGCACACGCGCTCTCAAGTTTTGTTATCAAGCCCTTGGCCACAAAGCGATCAAACAGGGCAAGATCATCAGGGCAGGAGTCAAGAATCCGCCTGATCACGGTCTGGATCAATGATTCGGCCACGTCCATATTGCAGGCAAGATCACAGAAGGCCATTTCCGGCTCCACCATCCAGAACTCGGCCAGATGACGGCTGGTATTGGAATTTTCAGCCCGGAATGTGGGGCCGAAGGTATACACCCGACCAAGGGCCATGGCATAGACCTCCGCCTGAAGCTGGCCGCTGACCGTGAGTCCTGCCCGACGACCGAAAAAATCCCCGCCAAAGGGATCCGGGCCGCCAAGCTGCTTGGTATCCAGGGCGGTAACGGTAAACATTTCGCCGGCGCCTTCACAATCGGATGTGGTGATGATCGGGGTGTGAACCTGAAAAAATCCATGTTCGGCAAAAAACTCATGGATACCTAAACTAAGCGCACTGCGCAGACGGCTCACGGCTCCGAGCGCATTGGTCCGTGGCCGCAGGTGGTTGATCGAACGCAGGAACTCGAAACTGTGACGTTTTTTCTGCAAAGGATACACAGCTGGATCAGCATACCCCAAAACAGTAATTTTATTTGCCTGTAATTCCACCTCCTGCCCCTTGGCCGGGGAGGCGACCAGGATACCGCATACCTCAACAGAAGAGCCGGTGGTGAGTTTTTTTATCTCGGTGCTGAAATTTTCCAGACCGGAATCAGCAATCACCTGCAGATTGGCCAGGCAGGAGCCGTCACTGATCTCCACAAAGCACAGAGAACCGGAATTGCGGCGGGTCCGCACCCATCCACTGACGGTCATCTCCCGGCCGATGGACGGATTGCGTAAAATTTCCTTAATCGTCTGTCGCATCATAGTTGCTTTTTATAAATAAACCGGCATGGCTGGACCGGATTGGCCGGCCACAGCCACAAGAAAGAATAAAAATAATACGGAAAAACAATGTTCCACAGGCTATTTTCGAATGAACATCATCTCGCCCGTTCCTGTAAGCCCCAGCTCCTGTTCTGCAAAAAAATCGTTGAGATAACTCGCAACCCGGTTGCACTTGACGGTAAAGAGAAAAAACAGGGGCGCATCCACATCGGAAAGGGTCTCAAAATTTCCCATCCCCTTGCTGAGGATGATATCGGCTCCGGTAAAATAGCGCCGGAACTCCGCACTGCAGTCATCAAGGGGCGTGCCCGGACAACCGGTGCCGTTGTCAATGACCCTGCAGAGAGATGTCAATCCACAAAAGACCGCATCTTCCATGGTGGCATCATTGATGATCGGTTCCCCGCGAACAGCCAGGGTCACATCACAACCGATCTTCTGCAGTTGGCGAATTGCAATGGAATCAAACACTATTTCACCACAGTTATCGGCCAGATAAAGAACTTTTGCCCGCCTTATCCCTCTTGCCTGCGCAACCATGGCCGGGTAGTCGTCCACGAGAAAGGAGCTGGAACTGCAACCGGCCATTGATTCAGCGGCATTAAAACTATGCTGGGCCGCATAATCAATAATATTGCCGCAGGCGGCAAAATGAATTGCGGCGCGCAGGGGATCGGTAGCCGCCTCAACCTGGGAGCTGATGGAATCATACAGGGAAAGGGCAAAGACATTACTCTTGTGTTTCAGCTCTTTAAAGGGATCCTGTCGGCCGGTAATCTCTGCAATGAGCCGGTAGAGGAAAACGGCGTTTTCAGGTGGTGTGTTATCAAGCTTCACCCGGGACAGCATGCGGCCGGTCTCATCAATGACTCGCCGCCGGATCTGCGGATCCCGGGTGGAAAGTCGGGCCGCAGAAAGGGCCTGACGGACAAAACAGACAAGACACTCAAGATCAGTCTGCATAATCGTTCCTATAATGCCGATCAAGAAGATAGTCGGGACGGATATTGGCAAGGGCGGCAAAAATATGTTCGCGCGCCCCAGGTAACCGCTCTTCTATGGTGCTCACAATTTCATGAACACGGCATCGGGCGGTTTTCTCCGACAGAGGACAATTGCTGCGGATCGCTTGCAGAGACAGGTCCCAGCCGATTCCCCGCACCTGTTGTTTACTCAGGTAGGCAAGCGGCCGGATAATGGAAAGGCGTCCGGAAAACAACTGTTGTCTAGGCACCATGGTGCTGAGATTGCCGGCATGCAGCATGTTGAGAAAAAAGGTCTCTATGATATCATCACGATGATGCCCCAAGGCCAGGATATGATACTGATGCTTCCGTGCATGGGCAAAAAGCTGGGTGCGGCGGCTGCGGGCACATTGAAAACAGACATCTTTCACCCGGCCCTTGCCAACCGCCTCTTCATCGGGAGTCCAGGCGGCAGGAAGAATTGTGCAGGGCAGGCCCTGTCGCTGAAGAGCAGCCTGTACGCTGCGGGCAACCGTCCCGGGTCCGTCGTTGTCCGGCTGCATGTCAATATGAATGGAATGCAGGGTATACGATATGGGAGCGCGGGTCTTCCAGAGCTGTAAAACACGGGCAAGAACCAGTGAATCAATTCCTCCGGAAACGGCTATCAGCACCCGGTCTCCATCGGCCAGCATGGCGTAATCAACCATGGCCCGGCCGATCTTTCTACGACAGGCCCGGGGAATCAGATTTTTTATGGACGACAATGTGATTTACGCACCATCCGTCAAGGCTTGGCCTAATCTCCAGGCTGTTGCAGATAGGGACATTCATGGAATTTTTCCTGCATTCCTTCCCTGGCCAGTTCTTCAGCCGTAATCCAGGTAAATCCCCTTTTTCTGGCACTGTTGAAGGTATAGAGATTTGCCATTACCGACTGTTGCGTTTCATCAAAACGTCCACTGCAGAGAACGGTTTTACTGTTCACGTCAATCAACCTGTAGCTGAAGGCAACCGAGGCCGGTACCGAGGCCGTATACTTTCCTCCAACACGCTGCCGGTACCGATGAAGAGTCACTTGAAGAATTCCATTACAACTTAAAAAACCAGCCGCTTTCTGCGCCGTTGACAACGCATCTTCCGTGTCACCCTCTTCCAAACCATTCATCTGGGCAGAAGAAATAAAGCGGACATCCTCTCTGGCCATAAACTGTTTCTGCAGGAGCTTATCCAGTACCAGGACACCATCCTGCAGCTCTTTGCCGTTCCCGACCGCCTGATCCGCCTCTGCATGATCCACCTTGACGGTAACGGGCAACACCCCGATACAGGAGAGTACTATATTAGGATTTTTAGCGATAGTAGCCGGCTTTTCCTTCTTACCGCAGCCGCCAATCACAAGAAAAACTCCAACAACCGCCAAAGCTATAATTTTTTGCACGCCTTTCATCTTCTTCCTCTTTGTTTTTTCATGTTTTAAGGGCTGCGGAATAAAGTTAATTATTGCGGCTCTGAAAACTACAGCATCCCCTTGGAGGAAAGCTGCCCCTCCAGATCGGTTCGGACGGCGGCGGCGCCGGACAGGGCCCGGGCCAATGCCTTAAATACCGCTTCAATTATGTGGTGGGTATTTTCACCGTGCAGAAGATCAACATGCAGAGTGAGCCCAGCGTGCTGCGCCAGGGCACGCATAAATTCTTTAGCCAGAGCGGTATCAAATTTTCCAACCTTTTGATCCGGTACCGCTGCCTGATAATGAAGATAGGGTCGATTGGAGATATCAACACATACCCGGACCAGTGTTTCGTCCATGGGGACATAGGCATGTCCGTAACGGCAAATCCCTGCCCGGTCTCCAAGCGCCTGTGCCAACGCCTGGCCTAGACAGATACCCACATCTTCAACCGTATGGTGGTCATCCACCTCCAAATCGCCCTGGGCCTGAATACGGAGATCAAAAAAACCATGCACCGTAAACAAGGTAAGCATGTGGTCAAGGAATCCAACTCCTGTGGAGATATCGGCCCGACCACTGCCGTCCACATTACATTCAATGACGATATCGGTTTCAGCGGTCTTCCGGGTTATTCGTGATTGACGTACTTTTTCCTCAGTCATGCTCACTCCCACACTTCTTTATTTTCCACCCCTGATAAAAAACAAGGGACATGCCGGTACAACAAGGTTAGATTGTATTCACCTTCAAAGGAATTCGCAACAATTCCATGGCGACTGCATCATTTTCTTCTAAAGAGGCAATATATATTTGTTATTGACGATACCGACAATAATCGTCCATATTCCCTATATGCAAATTAATTTTCAGTCCAAAGATCTTTTCTTCTTCATCGGCTAATTTTTTATTGACAGAATCTTGAATTATTTATTATAGTCTCCTGCTGTTTGCAATTAAACGTTTTTATGTCAGAGCGGGAATAACTCAGTGGTAGAGTGCAACCTTGCCAAGGTTGAAGTCGCGAGTTCGAATCTCGTTTCCCGCTCCATCGAATTTTCAAGGTTCGGACTTGGTTCGGACCTTTTTTTCTTTGTCTTTTTTTTGTTTTTTCTAACCGGTTTGAGGCTTGAAAATGAAAACCTATTATACCCCGATGGGTGAAATAGATCGTAAATGGTACATTGTCGACGCAGACGGCAAAGTTCTTGGTCGTATCGCCACGGAAATTGCCCGTTACCTGCGCGGTAAACATAAACCAACATTCTGTAATTTTCAGGATAACGGCGATTTTATCATTGTCGTTAATGCCGACAAGGTTCACCTGACCGGCAACAAATGGGATCAAAAAACCTACTATCGCCATACAGGGTACATGGGCGGTATCAAATCTCAGACGGCTAAGGAACTGCAGGAAAAAGCTCCGGAAGAGCTGATCCGCAATGCCGTCAAAGGAATGCTTCCCAAAAACAAACTCGGCCGGGCCCAGTTTAAAAAGCTGAAAGTCTATGCCGGCAAAGAACACCCCCATCAGGCGCAACAGCCTGAACAACTGGATATCTAACGCGGAGTATTATTATCATGGCCCAGGATTCATTCTACGCAACAGGAAAAAGAAAAACGGCTATTGCCCGAGTCTGGTTGACACCGGGAGACGGTACCATTGAAGTCAATAAACAAAAGCCGGATGAATATTTCGGCGAAATTTTTTTCCAGACCAAACTGACACGACCCTTTGCCGTCACCGAGGCGGAAGAGAAGTACAATGTCAAGGCAACCATCAAAGGGGGCGGTAAATCCGCTCAGGTCGATGCGCTGGTTCATGGAATTTCCAAGGCCCTTCAGGAGATGGATCCCGAACTTCGCATGCCCCTGAAAAAAGCCGGGTTGCTCACCCGTGATCCGCGGGCCAAAGAACGGAAGAAATATGGCCAGCGCGGCGCTCGCGCCCGTTTTCAGTTCTCCAAACGTTAATCACGGAGATACTGCGAACCGCAGTCAGATTCATTACTCTGTTGCACAAGGGAATAACGACTGGTTCGTTATTCCCTTTTTTTTATGCAATCCATACTATGACTCGTAAAAAGTCCAAACAATGCTTAATAATGGCTAAGTAAAAACACAGATATACAGGTAAGCGGAGCGGAGACTCCGAGGAGTAGTGTTCTGTGGCGGGTCTTAACTATACATGTAGTATGCCCACGAATCGCCATAGGACACACGACGCAGTAGATCGAAGTTTTTACGACGCCATCATACTATCAAGTCCTTGTAAAGGGATTTTACCAACTATTTGAGGAAACAACATGTTGCGTGTCGGCATTATCGGTGCATCGGGGTATACCGGTGTGGAACTGGCAAGACTTCTCTTTACGCATCCCGACTGTGATCTGACGGTCGTCACTTCACGGCAATACGCCGGCAAACCGCTTTCTTCCGTTTTTCCAAGTCTGCGCAAGCGTGTTTCCCTTATCTGTGAAAATCCCGATCCGCAGACTCTGAGCAGCAAGGCTGACTTTTTTTTCACCGCTGTTCCCCATAAGACCGCCATGGGAATTGTGCCACCCCTTCTTGACGCAGGGAAAAAAGTAGTTGACCTCAGCGCCGATTTCAGAATCCACGATGCCAAGGTCTACGAACAGTGGTACCAGACCCACACCTGTCCCGACCTCCTTGCAGATGCCGTATACGGCCTGCCGGAGCTCTACCGTAAGCAGGTCGCCGCCACCAACCTCACCGCCAATCCCGGTTGCTACCCGACCTCGGTCATTCTCGGTCTTGCTCC
>WGCP01000421.1 GCA_015493715.1 Desulfobulbaceae bacterium | reverse complement strand
TTTCGCGAAAGCCCGCCAAAAGACCATGGAAATAACTGTTTCTTGCCCGCAGACCGCCACCGGCAAATTGTTTTCTGTTTTCCTGCCAGAGTACATCCATTTTCCTTGTCAGAAAGATATAACAATGCTCGGCCACGGCCACATTTTCCGGTCGTCCCAACAACTCAATGGTACGCACCTGCACATCATCCAACGGCTCATAGATCGAGGCACAGACCACCCGCACCGGAAAAAATTCCTGCAGCAAGGCGCAGATTTCACGTAAATGTCCCGGCATTCTCCGCCTGCCCGTATTGAGACAACGATGCTCATACTCTCCCTGCCCGGATGTCGGTAACCGAAGATTATAACGCAACAGAATCTCTCCGGCCCGCTGCATGGCCAGAGCCGCCTCATGCTCGTTGTCGGAGGCGGCCAGTGCCAGCAGTTTCTCCACCCGGGCAAGTACCTTTCTTCCCTGTTCGGTTTGTGGGCCGGCGCAGGTCGTTTCTTCCGGCGGCGGCCCCGAGCAATCCGCCCTTGCCCTGCAAAAAGCTCCGTTTAAGCCCACCATGGCGCAGGCCTGTTGAAAACATTTCCCATGCCCGCCATCATTTGAGGAAAAATATTCCCAGCAAATCTGGTGGGCCATTTCATGTTTCAAGACCTGAATGGTAACCGACCAGGGAGAGGTACGAATAAGATGGGCGGAGAGAGAAAGCAGGTGATAGCTGCCGTTCCAGGAACCGAGAAGTGCTGTAGAATTGGTTAACTCAAAAACAGGCGGCTGCAACTTGAGCCGGTACTGAAAACAAATATTGTCATATTCCCGTTGCAGCTGCTGTAACCAGGCCGACCTGAGCCGGTCACCAATCTCTGAGGCAGCCATTACCGCAGGGCTCTTATGGCCCGAATACGCTCGACAACAGGCGGATGCGAATAATTGAGAAACACCTGCAGGGGGTGGGGCGTCAAATTGGCCATATTTGCCCGACAGAGTTTTTTCAGCCCCATGATCAGCTCTTCGCCAAGTCCAGTCGAGGCAACCGCATATGCATCGGCCTCATATTCATACTTCCGGGAAAAGCTGTTGGTCAGGATGGAGAGGAGCGTTGAAATCGGCGAATAGAGAAATCCGAAGAAGACAAGCCCGGCATAAACGGAAACATGGTCCATGGAAAAGGCGACGAACAGTCCTTTATTGTCAATAAACAGAGAGAGTAAGGCAAACATGAAGCCGGTCTGCAGGAGAGAGGTCACCGTCATCTTCAGGATATGTTTTTTCTTCCAATGCCCCATCTCATGAGCAAGGATAGCAACAATTTCATTCTTCTCCATTTTCTCCAACAGGGTGTCAAAAAAGACAATCCTGCGGAAACGGCCAAAGCCGGTAAAAAAGGCATTGAGTCTGTTGGAACGCCTGGAGCCATCCATGGTATACACCCCCTCCCTGCAGGGGGAATTTCCGCCGCTTTGCATAGGCGGTTATTGCCTCGCGTAAGGGACCATCTTCCAGGGGAGTAAAGCGATTGAAGAGCGGTAAAATAACGACTGGGGCAATAAACTGCATCAGAATGGTAAAAGCCGCAACCAGCATCCAGCAATAGACCCAGGCCATGCCGCCACCCCGCTGAAAAAACCAAAAAACAAGGGCCAGGAGCGGCCCACCCAGCAGCACCGCCAGTAACATCGTTTTCAGAATATCCAGAACAAAAGTTTTCGCGGTTGTCCTATTGAGGCCAAAACGATTCTCAATGCCGAAGGTGGAATAGAGAGAAAAGGGAAGCTGTACCAGAAAACTGAGCAGCAGGAGCAGGCCGGTAAAAACCAGCCCGGTCGGAACCTGCGAAAGGCCCAGACTCCGAGCGTAGTTATCCAAAACATTAAAGCCGCCCAACAGGATAAAAGCAACAGTAATCGGCAACATAACGGAGGACTGAAAAACTTCAAAACGAGTCGTCACCCGCGTATATTCCTGCGCATGCGCATACTCGTCAGGATCATAGATACCGACGAACTCTCCAGGAAGCACAGAATCAAGAGAGCGGAGGGTAAGCAGGGAAACACTTACGTCAAGCAAATACCCGACAACCAGGACAGCGAGAATAAAAACGAGATAACTATTCACAATACAGGAAAAACCAGCATGACTGGACCAATTTTTTTAACATCACAGCCCCAACCAGATAAGCGTAGACTTCGACAATGAAAATAGGCCGGAGCGGCAGCACTTCGTGGGCTATTTTCAGATAAATTCCTGCAAGATGCAATGGCGGCCATACCGGTCACCCATCCTGCCGGAAAAAGAGACTAAGGGGCTGTAAGGAAATAAGTGTAACAATTTTGCGCTGAAATTTTGTTCATTTTCAAGGCGCGTAATGAGTTGCATAGTCTCTTCTATTCAGCTCTTTACGCAACGTAGAAAATGGGCAAAAGGGCAAGCAGGATGTTGCAGTTATTTTTGCACAGTCCCTAAAAGCCACGAAAAAAGAACGGATTCAGAATCCGTCAGACGACTATTGAAGATATCGCAACCCAACCTCAAAGTTGTCACTATCCTGCCAGGCAATACTGCACTGCAACTTGGAGGCATCTATTCGTTTATAGGCCGACAGGCTGAATATTTCGACCTCGTGCCCGACCTGCAGGCCCGACTGACCGGTCACCCGTACACGCAAACCTCTTTCACCGGCATCAAGAATTTCAGCCAGACGCACAATCCGACCATTAATACCCATCATTACGGGGTGGTTCAATCGAGCCCTTTTACAGGAACGCCGTTCTTTGGAAGTCATCACTCTATTCCTCTCTTATATTTATCTGATCCGTCCAACAAAGAGAACCTCTGTCAATCAACATGCCATAATCATGCCAAACAAATCATCTCCAATAACACTCTGAATTATCAAGATGTTGCATCGTAGCCAATTCCGAATTACAGAAGCCTTGTCGTCACCAGAAGACTATTGTCAATAGTTCGACACCCCTTTTTCAACCGGCACAGGTCCGCAAACAACCAGTTCAGAGTCACGGACCCGATTCCTTCTGTTCCATTATGAGCAGTACATTTTCCGGCGGTGATTTTTTCAGCATGATTATCAATGGATGTACATCGTCGCAAAGCAGACCGGACGGCACGGATTCTTCCGTTCTCGGCAGAGCCGGCAGGCTGAAATAGCGGCGCACTCTCATCCTGGTAAGGGTGCCGACCCAGAGGGGAACTGAATTATCCAGAAGCACATCGGCAGGCCGGAATCGAAGGGCTAGAAAATCGTTGGTCGATTTTAACTTCGGCAAACGGTTAACAAGCAACAGCGCCTCATTACGCCCATCATGGAACTGCGGTAACACCGGCAGGGTACTCCATCCGGATTTCGGCATCAACCAGTGCAGACTCGTTGTCGGGCTCAGGGGAATCGGCCGATACCAGTCCGAGCGTTGCAGTGCTTTCTCCATGTCCACTAATTTGCCGGCATACTGCAAATTGAGCGGTTGCTTTTTTTTCCCGCCCATATCAAAACGATATACCGACAAAGGCCAGGGATTCCGCAAAAGAGGAGAAAAAAATAATCAACCCGGCCGAATTCGGGTGGCCGGCAATCCAGGTGGTCAGGTGAAGAAGCAGCTCATGCATGGGTCGGTTCCTTTGTGCAAGAGGGCTGCATTGTGTCGTCCCGGTTACGTCGTTAGCAAATCCTGTCCGGATGACACTGACGGGAGGAAACTGCTCACTTAAATGCCATGCTCGGCAAGGCTTTCCATGGCAGCCCGGTACCCCAGCTCAATGCACTCCTTTCCCCTGTTGAAATCCAGAAAAGTGATATGGGCCAGGGGAGGACGGATGAGAACATCCGGTGGATCAACGGCCAACCTACTCTTGGTCAGACCGGCTTGAATGATATTCGCCGACGCACCTATTATTTCAAGTAAATTAGGATCATTATCCTTCAACATCGACGCATCGGCAGCTATGGAAACCCTGTTTAGATCAACGGCAATCACATGTTCGGCTCCCATACGTCGAACCGTACTCACCGGTACGGGGTTGACGAGTCCGCCGTCGGCCAGAAACAGATCTTCCTTTTTTACCGGAGTAAAGATGCCCGGCACGGCAATGCTTGCCCGCACGGCCTCAATAATATTGCCGGTGGAAAAGGTTACTTCACGACCGGACCGCAGATCAACGGCCACCGTCGACAGCGGAATGGAGGTTTCTTCCAGCTTGCCGGCACCAAGATGCAGCTCAAGAAATTCAGCAATTCTCCGCCCATTGAGCATCCCTGTCTTAGAGGGCACCGAAGCGAAATAGCTAAATCCATGTTTCCAGTCAAAGACCTGCAGCTCCCGTTCAAGGACATCAAGAGTACCGGTGGCGACAAAGGCACCGACAAAGGCCCCGATACTGGTTCCGGCGATATGGGTGATTCGAATATTCTTTTCCGCAAGGGCCCGAATAACGCCGATGTGCGCCCATCCCCTGGCAGCCCCTCCGCCAAGCGCCAGCCCAGTTGTCTGCATCCTCATGCCTCCCGCTTTGCGCGTTTTTTCAGGAAAACATACCCTGCCACCAGAACAACGGCAAAGATCCCGATGCCGAGCAGAATCTGATGCAGATAGTGTTGCACCAATTCCTGATTATTGCCGATATAGTATCCGACCAAGGCCAGAACGATGACCCACAGACCGGCTCCCAGTGCGGTAAAGGCGGCGAACAGGGGAAGATTCATCCGGGCGATACCGGCAGGCAGGCTGATATATTGCCGAATTCCCGGCAGCAGTCGTCCGATAAAGGTGGAGATATGGCCATGCTCGGCAAAAAAACGATCCGCCTTATCCAGACTGTCCTTACTGACGAGCACGTAGCGGCCATACTTCTCAAAAAACGGCCGTCCCCACATAACCGCCAGCCAGTAGTTGAACAGCGCTCCGAGAAGACTACCGCCTATCCCGGCCAGGATAACCAGGGTCAAAGACATCTCCCCCCGGGCCGCCAGATACCCTGCAGGCGGCACTACAACTTCGCTGGGAAAAGGGAAAAAGGAGGATTCAAGAAACATCATGACGATGATACCGGGATAACCCCATTGTCCGACCGTCTGGACAATCCAACCGGTGATTGTATGCAGTAGTTCCATGAGAGGGGATATCCTCCATCAACCTGTAAAGATTATGGCAAGTCCGATAAGCAGACAATAGCCGGCAAAAGCATAGAGGGAATGTTTACCTAAATAGGCGATCAGCCAGCGAATAGCGGCATAGCCGGATACCAGGGCCGCCAGAAAACCTGCCGCCAGAGGAAGCAGAAAATGATCGGCCGTCGGCATGGCAAAGAGATCCTTACAGGCAAGCACTCCGGCCCCAAACAGCACAGGGATAGACATCAGAAAGGAAAAACGGGCCGCCGAAGAGCGGTCGAGGTTTCTCGTCATACCACCGGCAATGGTAGATCCGGAGCGAGAGACACCAGGCAGCAGGGCAAGCACCTGAGAACAGCCGATCCACAGGGCATCGCGCCAATTGATCTGCTTGGTTGACCTGTTCCGTTTGCCGACAAGCTCGGCGACAACAAGAAGAGCAGCGGTGACAAGCAAAAAAAATCCGGTGGCCCGGGCACTGGCAAAGGCGGACTCGACAAGGTCTTTTGCCAGCAGCCCAACGACCACGGCCGGGATGGTGGCAAAAATCAGATACCAGCCCATGCGCGCGTCTTCGGTGGCAAACGGTTTTCGCATGAACAACCCCTTGACGAAGGCTTCCGCTATTTCCATAAGATCGTGCCGAAAATACACAATCACGGCAAACAGTGTGCCCCATTGTACCAGCACATCAAAAACAAATGCCTGCGACTGGTCAAACCGCCAGCCCAGAACATAAGGGACCAGCACCAGGTGACCGGAGCTGGAAACAGGAATAAATTCCGTCAATCCCTGGACGATACCGAGGATGACGGCCTGAAACACACTCATAAACACTACTCCTTTTTCTTCAAAGAATCGTTTTCAATCTCATATCCGGAATTAGATGGAATAGAGGAAACAGCATAGACAGAATAATATACAAGACTTATGGGTGACTTGCCATTTTTTCCTGGCCACCCCGATAAGTGGAATGATTCAGCAGATAATTCGTCATCTGCTCTACAGACAGGGGACGGCTGAAAAAATACCCCTGGATTTCATCACAGTTCTGCCGCTGAAGGATGGTTAATTGGTCCCGGTGCTCCACGCCCTCGGCAATAACACCCAGACCCAACCCATGCGCCATGGTGATAATCGCAAGAGTAATCGCCTTGTCACTTGCATTGTCGGTGATATCATGGATAAAACTCTGGTCGATTTTCAACTGATCCACCGGAAAGTGTTTCAAATAGCTCAGCGATGAATAGCCGGTACCAAAATCATCTATGGACACCCGAATGCCGAGTTCCTTTAATTCCCCGATCAACCGGGTTGACTGGGCGAGGTCATCCATGATCAGACTCTCGGTAATTTCCAGCTCAAGGAAAGAGGGGTCAAGCGCCGTTTCCTGAAGGGTCTTGCGCACGATGTCATAGATATTGCCGTACAGGAACTGCTTGGAAGAAAGATTGACGGCCACCCGGACCGGATCCAGACCCACATCCTGCCAGCTCCGTATCTGACGGCAAACCGTTCGCAGGGCCCACTCACCCATGGGAAGAATCAGACCGCAATCCTCGGCAACCGGGATAAACTTTGCCGGTGAAACAGGACCGTATTCACTGTTTTTCCAGCGAAGCAGGGATTCCGCGCCGACAAGCCGCCCATCAATGGCCCGGACCTGGGGCTGGTAATAAATTTCCAGCTCTTCTGCGTCCAGGGCGGCCCGAAGATGCTGTTCAATATCCAGCCGTTCACGAATACGGTCGTTCATTAACCTGGAAAAAAACCGAAACAGATTGCGACCGCTCTCCTTTGCCCGATACATGGCGGTGTCGGCGTTTTTCAGCAGCTCGTCTACATCCCCCCCATCACCGGGATACATGCAGATGCCGATGGTACAGGAAATATAGACATCCTGGCCTTCCAGAGAAAACGGAGGTTCCAGTTCTTTAAGCAACGCACCGGCAAAACCGGCCGCCGCGTCGGTATCCGCCATCCGATCGACCACAATCACATATTTATCCGATCCAAGATGGGCCAGGATATCCTTGTCGCCGCAATGGCTCTGTAAACGCCTGCCCACTCTTTTCAGCAACTGATCAGCGCCGTAATGACCTATCTGGTCATTTACCTTTTTGAACTGATCCAGATCTATAAAAAAAACAGCTGCAACTGCATCCGGATCCGTCCGCCTGATAATTTCGGTTAGATGCTCATAGAGCAGGGTACGATTCGGCAGACCGGTGAGCATATCGTGGGTGGCCTGGTAGGCCAGCTGCTGCATCATCTTGTGTGTCTCTGTAACATCGGTAATACCGAGAACCACCCCCTGCGCCTTTCCGGAGGCGGTATGCAGCAACCCAGCCGAGGTGCGGACAACATGCTCTTTGTTGTGCCTGTTCACCAGGACGCCACTCTCCTGCAGGGTAACGGTACGCTTTTCCAAGAGGCAACGCTCAACAATATCGGCAAGGTTATGACCTTCACGTTCACTGACGGCAGGGAAGACTTCCTCCAAGCGTCGGCCCCTGGCCTCGGCAAGAGAATAGCCGGTCAGGCTGGCGGCAACAGGGTTCATATAGTCCACCCTTCCGGTACTATCCGTTGCAATCACCCCGTCACCGATGGAATGCAGAATCACCTGCGCACGCTCTTTTTCCGTAAATAACTGGACGATGGTCTCTTCGAGGCGGCGCCATATCCAGAGGGGATAACTGAGCGCCAGCACGATCAGGAGCGCAGTCGGAGGAAACCACAGATGGAGTCTATGCAGAAGAAAAAGGCCGGCGGCCAGGGTAAGAAAAAAAAGAAGAACAACAACAAAAAGGCTCTGCCTCGGCGTGAGCAGTGAATAGAGCAGCATGGGAAGAAGAGCCAGGACAGCAACAAGAGTCAGACGCCATTGCATGGCCGCCGGAACAATAAGGGTATTATTCAACAGGCCGCTCAACAGATTAGCATTATACTCGATTCCGGGCATGGGAATTGATTTTCCCGAAACCGGGGTCGGTAGACTGTCGCCAAGGCCAAGGGCGGTAACTCCAACCAGAACCAGCTTGCCGGCAACCGCTTCCGCCGGATAATCGGCCTGCAGATAATCAGAAAAAGAGATTGCGGGGAAATGACCGGGTGGACCGGTAAACGAGACATAGACCGGCTTCTCTCCATACCTTTGCCTGATCTTTTTGACGACTTCCCGGTCCCTCCCATTGATCGCTTGACCGAAGGCTGTAGGTTTTTCCGCTGACAACTGCAACATTGCCAGCACAAGCGCCGGATACTGTTTTCCGCCTCCGGTTGACTCCAGTAATGTCCGCCGCACAATTCCATCCGGATCCAACTGGGCATCGACATGGCCAAGGCCTGCCGCTGCTCTGGTCAACTCAGGCAGGGGAAGGGTCAATTGCAGGGATCCGCCGCCGACAATTTTTTCATGGAATACCGGTAAGATAACCCGACCACTCCGGGCAAGGGCTGCGGCCAGGGCCCGATCATCGTCCGGATCGTTCCGGTTTGCTTCGGAAAAGATAACGTCATAGCCAATTGCCCTGGCGCCGCCCCTGGTTAGTTTATTAATTAATTCCGCATGGATACGCCGGGACCAGGGCCAGCGGCCATACTCCCGCAGGCTGAGTTCATCAATGGCAATAATAAGCACATCATCGGAAGGCTTCTGAAAAGAGACGGTTGAAAACAGATCATATAACGTCAGATCCCAACGCTTAAGCCCATCAGACAATGTAAGAGCCATACCAAGCACCAGGAGGAGTACGGTAAGTAGAAAACGTTCGCGTTTATGGGGAGTGGAAACTGTTTCCATGGAAAGAATCAGAAAATTTTACAAGCCGTTTCGGAGGTAATGGAGGCAAAAAAATATTAGGATTGGGATAATAATTATTTTTTTAGAAGCTGTTGCTATTGTACCAGACAATACGGTGAATCAAAAGGAAGGAAGGAAATATTTACAAAATAAGGGTCACGAACAAAAAATTTCCATCATGCATGATTAGCGCAGTTCATGCACGGCAGGCGATTTCTTTCTGTTCAGCAGAGGATATAACTGGGAAAATAACATCCCGGCAAGCATCAAGGCGCACCCGAATAATCCTCGTCCGGAGAGCGTCTCCCCCAACAGCCACCAGCCACCAACGGCTGCAAATACGGCTTCAAGGCTGAGAAGGATGGATGCATGAGCGGGATGGGCCCAGCGCTGGGCAACCGTCTGCAAGGTATAGCCAACCCCGACCGAACAGAGCCCGCCGTAGAGGATGGGTATGGCTGCGGCGTAAACAGCCTGCAGCGAAATAACCTCGAAACACAGGGCAACGATCAGGCTGAAAAAACCGCAGAAGAAGAACTGCACCATGGCAAGACGCACGGGATGAGTGCGCGGCGAGAGGTGGCCGAGCAGAAGTACATGCAGAGCCCAGAACCCCGCCCCGGCCAGAACAAACAGATCTCCTGCGCCGATGGTAAAATCCGCACGCACACTGAGAAAATACATACCGACCGTTGCCAGCATGGCCCCAA
>WGCP01000420.1 GCA_015493715.1 Desulfobulbaceae bacterium | reverse complement strand
AGGATCTTTGAGATTATCACTTCCCGGGGCAGCCGGACCTTTTCAGAGGCTGACCTGCCCCTTGCCGTCGGCTCCGGGGTTAATGCGCAGATTCCTTTGCCGGCAGGTCCCGAAACAGCCGCCTGGCTGGCCGAGTCACGCGGCTATCTCTATCTGCAGGCCGAGGCCGATAACGCGGTCTACCATAACCATGAGCATCTCACAGGATCGGTCTGGATCAAATCGGGAGATACCACCCGGATCGGGAATTATCTGCTTCGCTGGAGCCTCATGGGCGACCGGGTGGAGGTGCAGGTGGAGGAGGCCCTTCGCCGGAAAGCGTCACTTGCACCGCCGACCGTTGAGCCGTCTGCAGATGCCTCCCCGGAAAAGATCTTGCCGCGGGTGGAACAAAGCGTGCAACCAACAGGGCCGGGGAGAAGATTTGTTGTTCCCGCCCTGTTGTTTCTGCTTGTCCTGGTCGCTGTCGCAGTTTTTCTTCTGACCGCAGAGCGGGTTATGGTCGATGTTCAACCACGCCCTGATCATCTTCAGCTTTCCGCTTTTCCGCCAGCCATAAAAATCGGAGATACCTTCCTTTGTGTAGGCGGAAGCTACACGGTTTCAGCACAAAAGCAGGGTTATAGAGCGCTTGTTCGGCAGATCACCGTGGCACCGGGCAAGGATCACTTTGTCTTTACCATGGAAAAACTGCCGGGCCGGGTCTCCTTTACCAGCAGCCCGGTCAATGGTGCCGAGGTACTCGTTGACGGTCATTCTGTTGGTAAAACTCCCCTTGGAAATGTGGAGCTTGACGCCGGCAAACACCGGTTGCGGGCGCAGAAAGAACGCTACCTGCCATTGGAGCAGGAATTGATTGTTGAGGGCGCGGGAAGGGAACAGTCCGTGTCCCTGTCCCTGCAGCCGGGATGGGCCGAAGTGACGCTTGCTTCGGACCCTTCCGGAGCAACGGTTACGGAGCAGAAAAATACGCTGGGTACAACTCCGCTTACCGTCGAACTGATGGCCGGGCAAAGGAAAATTGTCTTTGTGAAAAAAGGATATTCCCCTGTTGAGCTTACGCTTGCGGTAACAGCGGGCACGTCCTTTGCGGCCAAACTCGTCAAACTTTCCCCGGCTCCGGCCCGGGTCCATTTTCGTTCCGTACCACCCGGTGCCGCAGTTGTTGCTGGAGATCGTCTCTTCGGGACAACGCCGGTGACGGTGAACCTGCCGTCAGGTAACCGGACAATTCATCTGCAGCTAGCCGGCTATAAACCCATGGTTCTTACGCGCCGGTTTGCTCCGGCGGCTGATGAGGAGGTGGCGGTCAAGCTTGTTCCCCGTTATGGGACGGTTTTCCTGACCACTGATCCGGTAAATGCCGTCCTCTTTATCGACGGAAAAAAGCACGGCCCGGCCACCGGACGGCTGCGCCTGACCACCCGAGAACATCGGTTAACGGTACGGGCCAGGGGCTTTGCCGATGCGTCCCGAATCATCCTGCCCCGGGAGGGAGTCAGCACAAGACTGGCCATCTGGATGCGGAAAAAAGGGGAGAAAAAAGAGGTCCAACGGACCGGGCGCAATATGCCGACGACTGCTGATGTCGGCATGATAGGACTGGGACCGGCAACGGCGCTGATGGGCGCTCCACGTCGGGAACCCGGCAGGCGGGCCAATGAGCAGGAACGGGCCGTGCGACTTATTCGGCCGTTTTTGTTGGCGGTTCGGCCTGTCACCAATAAAGAGTTTCGTCGTTTCCAGCCGGGACACCGTTCCGGAAGTGTCGGCAACATGACCCTGGATGGCGAAAATCAGCCGGTGGTCAATGTCAACTGGCAGGATGCGGCTAAATATTGCAACTGGTTAAGCCGACAACAGGGATTGCCGGAATTTTACCGGCAACAGGGGAAGACAATGGTACCGGTTCATCCTTTCAATACCGGCTATCGGATGCCCACAGAGGCCGAATGGAGTTTCGGTGCCCGCATGGCCGGAAGAGGGCAGCGGGCGCGTTATCCCTGGGCGGGCAAGTTTCCGCCCCGGACGGTCGTGGAAAATTTCGGTGATGAATCGGCACGCAGCCTTCTGCCGGTGGTGATTCGCGACTATAATGACGGTTTTGGTGTCACCGCTCCGGTGGCACAGTTTCCGAAAAATTCAGGCGGATTTTTTGATATGGGCGGCAATGTCAGGCAGTGGTGCCATGATTGGTATACCGCCTACGCCGGACTTGATGAACAACGGGAAACGGTTGATTCCATGGGTCCGGCCTCGGGCACCCATCACGTGGTGCGCGGTTCCTCCTGGCGGGATGCGACCATGCCCACGCTGCGTCTGTCCTATCGCGGTTACAGCAAAGTTGCCAAGGATGATATTGGTTTTCGAGTGGCGAGGTATAAAAAATGAAATCTTTTTTCTGTTGTCTTGCGATGCTGCTTGTTTCGTCCCTCTGTCCCTTGCACGCCGATGCCACGGAACCTGCAGCGCCGGCTCAAAAGCAGGCCCAACAGCACAGAGAACATGTCCCTGCCCACAAGACGGTAAGAAAAAACCCTGCAAAGAAAAAGCATCCCGCAGCGACAACCTTTACGCCCTCGGAAAAGATCGGCGCCGACACGGTTATCGCCTTTCCGGTTGATATTTAGCGGGTTGAAATTTCCGTCCTATGAGTTCTCGTCCCACCGCTCAGCGGTGGAACGCAATTCCCGGCGCTCTGCGCCATGTTTCCCAAGTGGTTTAGCCGGCAAGAATCCAACCGGCAACTATCCACTTTCTCCTGTGTCCCGGCAGGCACTCGGCCTTGGTGTCATTTTTTCCTGAAGAAAAGTCAAAATGATGACGAAAAGAACAGGAGAGCAGGTTTTTTTTTGAGTATGCTGAAAATTAAATAATTATTTTCAATATGTTATGTGGATGGCGCGTAAATTGCTATTCGGAGGCGCAGGAGGTAGACAATGATCAACTATCATGTTCAGAAGGGTGATACCATTGCCCGGGTTACCAGGCAATT
>WGCP01000419.1 GCA_015493715.1 Desulfobulbaceae bacterium | reverse complement strand
CTTTTACGCTTATCCGCCTTCACGATATGGACAACCACCTGCATGTATTTTTTATGCACCGGTCTGGTTGCCGCAACAATAAACTGCTGGCCCTTGTAGCTGGAGAATCGATCGGCATAGGTACTGATCGACCAGGTAATGTACTTTTCCAGCAACTCCCTCTGTTGAGACGTGGACATCTTCCGCCACCAGGAGCCGGTTGATTTTTTCACCATCAGTGAGTAAAAGAAATATTTTTTCATCACCGGCTCAAGCAGTGTATATCGGCCGGAAAATCCAAGTTCCGGCCCCTTCTTCATACATTCAAGAAGGGTAGTGTCAAGCTGTTCAACAACCTTGGTCGCTGTTTCGGGTGGTTTTTCCGCCAAAGCGATTTGAAAAGACGCCTGAGAAAACAACAGACAACAGAGAAAAAACAGCATTGATTGTTTCAGTTTCATAATATACTTTTTCTTCGCAGGATTATCGGGTTGCCCATTAAAGAGGCAATGTTTTTTTCATTCCACTCCACCAGTGGACAGGGTAACTATTGACATTCTCCCCAAAGGTGGCAACCTTACAGGGATATATTTACTGACCACTCTTACTCAATAAACCAGCATGGCTGGAGCATATTTTACCGTCCCGGCCACAACAGATAAACGTAGACTTAAAATGATGAAAATAGTCCTGAACGACAAAACTTCGTAGGGTTATTTTCAGATGAAAACTCTCAGCAAGCGTGTTTGTCACGAAAAGTAACCATGGAAATATTTCTTGCAAAACCACGAGGATTCTGTGCCGGCGTCAAACGCGCCATAGCCGTCGTCAATCAGGCCCTGGAAAAATACGGCGCCCCGGTCTATGTCCTGCATGAGATCGTCCATAATACCCATGTTGTTGGTACGCTGGCGGACAAAGGCGCTGTTTTTGTCGAAACCCTGGAAGATATTCCCACCGGGGCAATAACCATATTCAGCGCCCACGGCGTTGCCAAGGCCGTTGAAGACCGTGCCGAATCGCTCGGCCTGCACACCATTGACGCCACTTGCCCGCTGGTGTCCAGAGTACACCGTCGGGTGGCCAGGCTCAACAAAATTGATTATGATGTTCTGATTATCGGCCACAGGAATCATCCAGAGGTGGAGGGGACCTATGGCAGGGCCGACGGCAGAGTTCATATTCTCTCTTCCAAAGAAGATATCAACCGCCTGAACATCGAAGATTCATCAAAGGTGGGATACGTTACCCAGACAACACTGAGCATGGATGATGCCGGTCGGCTGATCGACCTGCTGAAAAAAAAATACCCGGAAATAGATATTCCTGACCGTTCGGATATCTGTTATGCTACCCAGAATAGGCAAACGGCTGTCCGCAAACTCGCCCGCGATGTTGATTTATTTCTCGTGGTCGGCTCAAAAAACAGCTCAAACTCCAACCGATTACGCGAGGTTGCCGACAATCAGGGCGTCAAAGCCTACCTTATTGATACGGCGGATGAAATTGATCCATCCTGGCTTAAGGGAGTGGAAAAAATAGGGATTACCGCCGGGGCTTCGGCACCTGAGGTCTTAGTGGAAGAGGTTATTGCAAGGCTTCAGGAGCATGAACCCGGTTCGATCCGGGAGATGGACGGAACCGAAGAATTTACACGATTCAGCCTGCCCCCCTTCCCTGATTTTACCTGAACACGGCCGTTCGAAAGAACCAATCCGCAAAAAAATCAATGAAAGAACTGAAACTCACAACCGTTGAAGAATTCGATCGCGAAGATATCGAGGTCGGCAAAGCAAAAAAACGCCTTTTTATCGGCCTGGTCGCAGGCGCCGCTGTCTTTGTCATTCTCTTTTTACTCCTTATCCTCATTCTGCCGATCATAGGACTTGCCAATGTCCATCCATGGGCGCCCTATATTTTCAGCCTCCTGATAGGCAGCCTGATACTTCTGGTTACCTGGGCCACCTCCGGACTCATACTCAATATCCTGTTCGGACGGTCCCTGTTCATGTTTTCCAAGATGCGCGGACTGACCATACGGCTTTTCCTTCCCCTCATGACCCTTGTCGGAAAAATATTCGGCATTCCCAAGGACAGGATCCGCTCCTCTTTCGTCAAGGTCAACAATGATCTTGTCGAAAGCCAGGTAAAACGTTTTCAGCCAAAGGAGTTACTTCTGCTTATGCCCCACTGTCTGCAGCGCTCCAAATGCAAAATGCGCCTTACCTACTCCATCAACAACTGTAAACGATGCGGCAGATGCCCCATAGACAACCTGATCGATTTGAGCGAGCATTACGGCATCCACCTGGCTATTGCCACGGGCGGCACCATTGCCAGAAGAATAGTCGTCCAGCGCCGCCCGAAACTGATTCTGGCCGTGGCCTGCGAACGGGACCTAGCCAGCGGTATTCAGGACACCTATCCCCTGCCGGTGTTCGGTATTCTCAATTTCCGGCCAAATGGTCCCTGCCTTGACACCAACCTGCCCCTTGATGTCCTTGAAGAGGCAATCCGCAGATTCATGGACCCCCATTGTTATCCGGAAAATCGACCTGTTTCCCTGGATAAAATGCGACTTGTCAAAGGCGGCGACCACTCCGCAAAAGAACAACAGACAAAAAATATCGGGTAGCGCCTTACCCATGAATTCCCGTCACTAATAAAGAGGTAAACGCTGGCTTCGAGCAAATTTCAAACTAATTTCAAATTATATTAAATATAATCAGTGTCTGGGTTGCGGGCAAAATCCGCCTGAGGAATCACTGCTCCAACCTCTGTTCACAATACTTTAACTCAAGGATAATCGGCTTGTAACAAGTCAAAATATTTTCAAACAATTATGGGAATTCCAGCATTGCAAAAACGGCGCATCGGCGCCTATATCATCAAACAGCTTCTGACACGAAAACAACGCTTTCCTCTGGTACTGATGCTGGAGCCGCTTTTTCTCTGCAATCTGCACTGCAAGGGATGCGGCAAGATCAATCAGCCCAAAGAAGTCCTGGAACAGATGCTCAGCGTTGACCAATGCGTCGGGGCGGCTGAAGAATGCGGGGCACCGGTGGTGACCATTGCCGGCGGCGAACCGCTCCTGCATCCGGAGATAACCACTATTATCGACGAGCTGATCCGGCGCAAACGATTTGTCTACCTCTGCACCAACGGCCTGCTCGTCGAACGAAAAATATCCGAGTTTTCCCCCAGCCCCTACCTGACCTTCAATATTCACTTTGACGGCCTGGCCGAGCGGCATGATGCCGCCGTCTGCTTAGACGGCGCCTTTGACAAGGCGACAAATGCCATTAAACAGCTTGTCGGCGCAGGGTTTCGCGTCACCACCAACACGACATTTTTCAAAGGACAGACCGCTGAAGATGCTGGTCGTCTTTTTGACCATCTGTCCGGACTTGGCGTGGAGGCCATGACCGTGGCCGCCGGATTCAACTATGAAAACGCTGATGACCAGGACAGTTTTCTCGGTCGCGAGGGAACCAAAAGACTGTTCCAGGAGATTTTACGCTCCGCAAAAAAAACATGGACCTTCAATCATTCGGGAATGTACCTGGATTTCCTGGCCGGGAACCGTGATTTTTCATGCACTCCCTGGGGAAACCCCACCCGCAGCCTCAAGGGATGGCAGCACCCCTGTTATCTGTTAAACGACGGCTATGCACAAAGTTTTCAGGAGTTGATGGAAAAAACCGAGTGGGACCGATATGGGGTCGGCAATGATCCACGTTGCGCCGACTGTATGGTCCACTGTGGATTTGAACCAACAGCAGTGCTGGAAACCGTCAAGCATCCATTACAGGCCCTGACCGTGGCCATCCGGGGACCGGGCCGCTGATTGGGAAAAATCAAGCAGCGGCTGCCGTATTGCCTTCCATGCCCTGCGCATGCCGGCTGCAGCCTGCGAAAAATCTCCGGCCATCCGTACCAGGCCGCTGACAAGGCGGGGACGCCTGCAAACAGCAACAACAAGAGGAAGCAACCTGGAGTTGCCCCGGTGGTCGATACCTGCGAGTAATTCCCGCTCAAGTCCCCGCCCGGCCGGGTCACAGACCACCCGCAGACAAAAAAAGGGACTCCCCGTCCGCAGGGCCGCTTCTGCAACACCCACACTTTCCATATCCACTGCCAGGGCGCCGGTGCGGTCATGGGCACGGGCCTTGTCCGCCGGTGTCAGCAGGGGCTCGTCCACACAGAGAACCATACCGCGCCGGTACCCAATCCCCTGCTCTTTCAAAACGGATTCCACCATATCCACCAATGCCACATCCGGCTGGTATGACGTCTTCAGACAAGCAGGCCGAACACATTGATTATAGATACCGTCCACCAAGATAATGGTTCCCGGCGCCAACCCGGGAGCCATTCCTCCGGAAACACCGATATTTCCCAGCATGGTTCCCGCAGGCAATCCTGAAGCCTGTCTATACGCCGATTCACACCCCATACCGGATTGAAGTAGGGATATGTCCGGAGCTGAAAGGCCGGCAAGTATTTTTCGCTCGGCCGCCAAAGCCGTCACAATGGTCAACCGTGGGGGCTGATAATGAAATTTGTTCATGATTTTTCTATTACCATATTGAGGTTTAAGCGGGAAGCGACTATTCTGCCGCAAAGATCGATCCCGTCCCATGGATCGACATAAAGGCAGGAAAAAAGTTAAGGAACCAACAGCACATGAAACAAACCATCCAGCGGGCAACGGCCTGGCTGCTTGATGACCAGGATGAACAGGGATTCTGGGTCGGACGACTCCAGTCCAATTCCTGTATGGAAGCGGAATGGATCATGGCCATGCATATCCTTGGGGTTGAAGATGATCCCAAATACGAGGGAGTGGTCCGGGCCATTCTCAACGATCAACGTGAGGACGGTTCCTGGGAGGTGTACTACAAGGCCCCCACCGGCGACATCAATACCACGGTTGAATCCTATACCGCCCTGCGTATTGCCGGTCTGGACCCTGAAAGTCCAGCCCTCAAATCCGCTCGAGAGTGGATCCTGAATAACGGCGGTCTTGCCGAGACCAGGGTGTTTACCCGCTATTGGCTGGCACTGCTCGGGGAATGGCCCTGGCAACACACCCCGGCCCTGCCACCGGAAATTATTTTCATCCCCACCTGGGCCCCTTTTAACCTGTACAAATTTGCCTCCTGGGCCAGGGCGACCATGTTGCCGCTCACTCTTCTCTCCGCCCGCAGACCGGTGCGCCCTCTGCCGCCGGAAAAACAACTTGCGGAACTCTTTCCCGAGGGCCGGCAAAATTTTGATTTTCGCCTGCCACGTAAAAAAGGGTTTTTCTCCTGGGAGCGTTTCTTTCTGCTCACCGATTACCTGCTCAACCGATATGTTGAATTTCCCGTTCATCCCTTTCGCAAAACGGCAATCCGTTCCTGCCGGGAGTGGATAATCAATCACCAGGATGCAGACGGTGCCTGGGGCGGTATCCAGCCGCCCTGGATATATTCGTTGATGGCCCTTGGTGCCGAAGGCTACCCCCTTGACCATCCCGTCATGGCAGCAGGCCTGCACGGCTTTGATCTGCATTGGTCCTATGAACGAAATGGCGGCATATACCTGCAGCCCAGTGAATCTCCGATCTGGGACACGGTCCTCAGCCTGCTGGCCTTTCTCGACTGCGGCATGCCGACCGGCACCATTGAAGCGGCGGAAAAGGCCGTTGGTTATCTGCTGCGGGAACAGGTGTTTGTCGGCGGTGACTGGCAAGTCTTTGTTAAGGATGCTGAGCCCGGCGGCTGGGCCTTTGAATTTGAAAACGATAAATATCCGGATGTGGATGATACGGCCGTGGCCGTCATCGTCCTGCTACGCCTGCTTCCCCTAATGAAGGAAACCGACCTGCAACACCAAATGCGGACGGCTGTTGACCGAGCAATAGCGTGGATGCTGGCAATGCAGAATCCCAACGGGGGCTGGGCTGCCTTTGACCGTGATAATACCAGCAAAATCCTTACCCTTATTCCCTTTGCCGACTTCGGCGAGCTGCTCGATCCACCCAGCGTTGATGTCACCGCCCATGTGGTTGAAGCCCTGGGCCTCTATGGCCACGACCTTGCCTCACCTGCCGTGGCCCGGGCCTGCCGCTATATGCAGCGAGAACAGGAAAAAGACGGCTCCTGGTTCGGCCGCTGGGGGGTCAACTATATCTACGGAACTGCGGCGGTACTCCCTGCCCTGGAGGCGGTCGGCGAAGATATGCAGGCGGACTATATTCAACGAGCAGCCCGCTGGCTGGTCGAGCATCAAAACACGGACGGCGGCTGGGGTGAGAGCTGCGGCTCCTACATGGACGACAGCCTGCGCGGACGGGGCCCGTCGACCGCATCGCAGACCGGCTGGGCGCTCATGGCCCTGCTTGCCGCCTCCTCCGGTGATTTTGACCAAAGTATTCAACAAGGACTGAATTTTCTCTGCAGCAACCAGCGGCAGGACGGTACCTGGGATGAACCCTGGTACACCGGCACCGGTTTTCCCGGTTATGGAGTTGGTGAACGAATCAACCTGGAAAAAGCCGGTAATCAGTACAGTCAGGGTGCTGAGCTTGCACGGGGATTCATGTTGAATTATAACATGTATCGTCATTACTTCCCGCTTATCGCCTTTGGAAGAGCGGAAAAATATTTTTCTTCCACCTGGGCCGCTTCGGCAGACCAGAAATCCCATGACTGATCCGTTAAAGAAAAAACTAAAGACCATCCCCTCCCTGCAGGAGGTGCGGGGAGTGCAGCTACCGGCCGGGCTCACCTTTGTGCAGTTGGTTGTCACCGGGCCTCCCGGCGCTGGAAAAACCTATTATATCAATAAAATTCATGGTTGGCCCAATGAAGGATACCTTGACCTCACCCGGCAGGGATGGTGGAAGGACCGGGCGCTTACCTATCGTCCCAGGGAGGTTCATCTCGGCCTGCCCTTTGTCGGTTTTTCCGAAGCCCTGACCGTCTTTGACAGAGAATGGCTGGAAGCCCCGGAGCCGCCGCTGCTCGAACTGGAAAGAATTCGGATACCGCCGGTGAGCCATAACATCTTTCAAACCGACTGGCGGCACCGCTATGTCTTTGAATTTCTGCTTCCTTCGGCAAAGACTATCTTTAAAAGAAGACAGGCGCGCGCCAATGAAGGCTACTTCCCCGTCGATGAAAACCTGAGCATGGAGATGGTTGGGGCGCAGTTAGCCGTGTATCAGCAGGTTGTCCTCCATTTACATCACCAAAAGATGCAGATTTACATCAGAAAAAGCCTGGACAAACCACCGATGTATATTGCCGAAAAGGAAGATATCGGCATACCGGGCTGGCTGAGCGGAGAGCCGGTTCCCCGGCCGAGCCTGGCCACCATTAACGGTTGGAAATGGCTGCTGTTACGCAAACTACCCATCAACTGGTTTACACTCAGCGATGAATGGCAGCCGATTACCAAAGAGAGCAGGATAGCCTATGACGGCAAGCCACTGGAGTTGCGTCTTGGCAAACAGGTCCTTCGATTTTATCCTGAAATCCCTCTTGGCAGCCGTAAAAAGAACCTTCTTAAAAACTGGTTAATCACCGATCCGTCTACCTTTGGTTCACATCTCTGTGCCTTTGCCCGCCTGCGGGTTGGAGAAACGGTCATGATCGGGCGAGCCAACAGAAAATACAAGACCATTTTTAATTTCGGTAAAAGCGTGGGCAAACGTCACGTCAGCATCAGCAATGAACGGGGTGACCTGGTCATAACTCCCCTGGATGATCAGCGCAGTGTCGAAGTGGTCCGTTTTGAAGATTCCGACAGGAAAAGCCGCATAGAGGCCCGCCGCTACGCAGCCCTGATGGAACTGAAAAAAATTTATGGCGGTCCGGTAGAACTTTATCCTTCCGACCATGCCTTGGCAACGCTTACAGCCGTTAATGAAATTCTTCAACACGAGGCCTGGCGCCCCACCGATAAATCCGGCCTGCCCGGTGGTCTGATTGAGCTACCACAGGAAAAAATCCCAATCTTCGTCGGCGATCTCCACGCCCAGGTCAATAATCTCCTGAAAATACTCACTGAAAATAAATTCCTTGAAGGTATTGAAAGCGAGTCCGCCTGCCTGATTATTCTCGGTGATGCGGTGCATTCGGAAATACCGGGACAGATGGAGGAAATGGATAGTTCCGCCCTGATGATGGATCTTATCCTACGATTAAAACAGCTCTTTCCGGAAAATGTCTTCTACCTGCGCGGCAACCATGACACCTTTGCCGCCGATATTTGTAAAAACGGTATCTGCCAATCGAACCTGTTCAAGAAAAGACTTCTGGAACTGCGGGGAGAAGAGTACGTCCGGCAGATGGAAATATTTTATGAACGGCTTCCTACAGTGATCAAATCCGATCGTTTTTTGGCCTGTCACGCCGGACCGCCGTCGCGCAAAACCAGTCGCAAGGAAATCATCAATCTGCGCGCGCACCCGGATATCGCCAAGGAAATAGTCAGCAGCCGCTTAAAACGTTCCAACTATTTTGCAGGCTACGGCAAGTCGGATGTCAAACGATTCAGAAAAAGTCTCAAACTTCCCAAGGCCACGCCTTTTATCGTCGGCCATACACCGCTTGACGGGACAGGTTCCGTCTGGATCGATGCCGGAGAAATAAAAAATCATTTTATTCTGTACAGCGGTCGACCGGAAGGCCCGGCATTACTGGTTGAAATCAACAACCGGATCATGCCGCTCTCCTATCCGGCGGAACCGCTTTTAAATATTATTGGTAAAATGCGTCAAGTTGAGTAGGTAGTGGGTGACGGAATAATTACCAAACCGGCAACACCTTAAAAGGAGGGTGAACCATTATGACCATGAAGTCGACCAGCCCCTTGGCCGGGCTTTTACGAAAATCTCCGTTTAAACCGATCCAGGAACATCTGCGTCAGGTTTTTTCCTGTATCTGCATGCTTCCTCCCATGTTTGACGCCCTGTACGAGGGCGACCAGAAAAAGGTTGAAGAAATCGCGTTGCAGATCGACCGGACAGAGACCGAAGCGGACAAGATGAAGAGTGAATTCCGGCTGCACATGCCGAAAACGCTTTTTTTGCCTGTTGACCGCAGGGACCTGTTGATGCTGCTCCGTGATCAAGATTCCATGGCCGATACCACGGAACAGATCAGCCAGATTTTAAGCAGCAGGGTCATGGAGGTACCTGATCCGATTAAAGAGCTTCTTGATGAGCTGCTCAATGCAACCATGGAAATAAGTTCGGAGGCTAAGCTGATAGTCGAAGAACTCGACGAGCTGGTACAGGTCGGATTTGGCGGCCGAGAACATGACAAAGTGATTGCCATGATCTCCGGAGTCCGCAGAAGCGAACACAATATTGACCATATTCTCCATAATCTGAGACGAAAACTCTTTACCATTGAAGATACGATAAATCCGATTTCCGTCATCTTCTGGTACCAGATCATCGAGTTAATCGGCGACATTTCCAACCAGGCGGAAAATATTTCAGATCGTCTGCTCCTCTTCCTCTCCAAATAGAACATAAGGAAAACTATTCATGGAAATCATAGCAGCATATGGAACAATTATGGTCGTCCTGGCCGTGATCTTTGGTTTGTACATGACATGGGGCGTGGGCGCCAATGACCTTGCCAATGCAATGGGCACTTCGGTGGGTGCCGGTGCGGTCACTATTAAACAGGCAGTCGGCATCGCCATTGTTTTTGAGTTCTCCGGCGCTGTTCTGGCCGGAGGCAATGTCACAAAGACGATACGTAAAGGCATTATTGATCCGACCAATATTGTTCACTCCCCGGAAATTCTTATTTACGGGATGCTGGCCGCTTTACTGGCCGCCGCTGTCTGGCTGATGATTGCCTCGGCCAAAGGCTGGCCGGTCTCCACCACTCACTCTATTGTCGGTGCCCTGGTCGGTTTCGCCCTGGTCGGCATAGGACCGGATGCCGTCAATTGGGCAAAGATCAGCAAAATCGTGGCCTCCTGGGTCATATCACCCATTATCGGCGGCACCATTTCATTCCTTTTAGTGATGAGTACCCGTAAACTGATCTTCGACACTGAAAATCCCTTGAAAAACGCCAAGCGGTATGCACCGGCCTATATCTTCCTTGTCGGCTTTATCATTTCGCTGGTCACCATGTTCAAGGGACTCAAACATCTGCATATCAACCTTACAGTGGCACAGAGTTTTTTGCTCGCCGGCGTCATAGGTCTCATTACCGGTTTTATCGGCTGGATGCTCATTAAAAAAATCGAGGAGGACCCGGAGGCCGACAGGGATTTCCACTTTGCCAGCGTCGAAAAAGTATTCACTCCCATGATGCTCTTTACCGCCAGCTCCATGGCCTTTGCCCATGGTTCCAATGATGTGGCCAACGGTATTGGTCCGCTGGCAGCAGTCATCTCCATTGTCCAATCAGGCGGCCAGGTCATGCAGAACTCTGAAATGCCTTTCTGGATACTCATGGTCGGCGGACTGGGTATTGTTGCCGGCTTAGTAACGCTGGGCTACCGGGTTATGCTGACGGTGGGGACAAAGATCACCGAGCTTACCCCTTCCCGAGGGTTCTGTGCCGAGCTGGCGGCTGCAAGTACCGTTGTCCTGGCTTCTCGTACCGGTCTGCCCGTTTCAACCACCCATATTCTTGTCGGTTCAGTGCTTGGCGTGGGCATGGCCAGAGGTATCGGAGCACTTGATCTGCGAGTGGTGATGAACATTATCATCTCCTGGTTGGTCACCCTGCCTGCGGGCGCTGTTCTCTCTATTATCTTTTTCTTCTTCCTGAAAGGAATTTTCGGTTAGCCGACAGACTCGACCAGATAAACGAAGACTTCGAATTCTCAGGCATAACCTCAACAGTGACACCACTTCGCTGTCACCGCTTTGCTGTTATGAGAATAGTTATATTTCAGAAGATTCCGTTTACCCACAGAATGCGGCATAATGGGCATGCGACCTTGTTTACAACCAGAAAATTAACCTGTTACACCGCAGAGCGATGTAACACAAAAGAGTAGCCTTGTGACACCACGCAAAAGCGGCATTGCGTGGTGCCACACATCATCCGCCGGCCCGCGTCATTTTCAGAGATAAGGCACCCATAAAAAAATGCTCTCCAGCCGGATCCAAACAAAAAAAGCCCCCGCATAATGCGGGGGCTTTTTTGTTGTCCGGTATGGTTGAGGCGCAGACCGGCTTAACCATACCGGATGCCGGCAGAAGGAAACTCTAACCTAAATTAGGGCCTAAAAAACAGGGCCTTATCTTGCCGTCTGAAACTGACCGGTCAAATCCTGCAACAGAGAAACCTGGCCGGCAAGTTTTTGCGCGGTTTCGTTGATCTTATCGCCACTGCCGGAAAGCTGAGAGACGACCTGACTCGTTTCAGCAATATTCTGGGCTATTTCCGAGGCAACAACAGAACTTTGTGAAACATTTTCATTGACCTCGGCAATGCCGTCGGCAGCCTGGGTAACGTTCTGGGAAATTTCTCCGGAGGTTGCGCTCTGTTCCTGCACGGACATGGTGATCTCAGTCACAATTTCATCTACCTCGCTGATAACATTACTAATCTGCCGAATCTCATCCACCGTTTCATTGGTGGACCCCTGAATAGAGGTAATTTTACTCTTGATCTCCCCGGTTGCCTCGGCAGTCTGTTTTGCCAGTTCCTTGATCTCATTGGCGACAACGGCAAATCCCTTCCCGGCCTCACCGGCTCTGGCTGCCTCAATGGTGGCGTTTAAGGCGAGAAGGTTTGTCTGCTCGGAAATTTCGGTGATGACTTCGGTTACCTTGGTAATTTCCGCAGCAGCCGAGCCAAGGGCATCGACTTTTGCCGAGGAACTGGTTGCAAGGTTCACCGCATGGCTGGTGATTTCCTGGGCCTTGGTCGTCTGCTTCGCCTCTTCATCCACAGAGGCAAGAATCTCATCAATGGCCTCGGAGACAAGGCTGACATTGGAAGAGGCCTGCTCGCTGGCTGCCGCCACCGAATTCATATTACTACTCATTTCCTCGGTCGCCGCAGCAACACTATCGGTTTGTTCCGCCGCAATCCTTGTTCCTTCTGAAAGCTCGGAAGATACATCAGAGAGCAATTGAGACGAATCACCAAGTATTTCGGTCTGCTGATGAATCTGGACAATAACACGTTGCAACTTGCCTGCCATATCCCCAAGGGCCTTGCCGATGGAACCGATCTCATCATTTCCCGTAACTTTGATGGGGCTTGAAAAATTTCCTTTGCCGATCTCTATAGTGGCCTTCTGCAACCGTCTGAGTCTTTTCAGGACACCCACCAGCACGGAAAAAAACAGAACGAAAAAAACAAGCATGACCGCACCCGCAACAGCTATCAAAACAAAGATTGAACGGATCGTTTCGTTTAAGTCGGTGCCGGTTGCCTTTTCAATTTTCATTACGTGTCTTTCAAGCACCTTAAATGCGGCAAACGCCGGGGAATCATTAATTTTAACGGCCTTGTCAATCACCGTTGGATCGTCACCCCGGTTATGCATGGCCACGGAGGTATCAATAGCCTGGGCATATTGATCAGCAACATTTTTTATGGTCGCAAGTGCTGATCGTTCCTCACCGGTAAGGTCCAATTTTCCATAGGCGGCAAAGGCCCGGTCCATACGTTCCTTATTTACTCGAAAGCGATCAGCATATTTTTTTGTCCCCCGCAACACGTGATTTTTAAAATTATGAATAAAACCACCATAACCAAATTGTGATCTAATCTCAGCTAGCTGCACCTGCCGCTGCAACGCTGTCTGTTGATACTGTTCCCAATCACGAGCAATGGATTTTACCGCCCGAAACTGCAAAAGCCCTGTTATCCCCAGCAGTAAAAGTAATGCCAACGAAAGTAAGATAACTTTTTTTGCAACTGTCATAATCGTTCCTCTAAGCGGGCAGACCCGCATACATGATAAATGAGTCTGTTGATTTAATAGGATTTTCGTTCGAGATCAAGTTATACGAAAAAATTTACCAAAGGCCGGATATTCCCAGGATAAATTTTTTCGTATAACGAGGTAAGCGAGCTCGCGAGACTCCGGGAGATCGGGAGAAAATACATTAAATCAACGGGCTCATAAATATACTCATCCTCTTCTTCACCTTCGGTGAAGATCCTACATGGAGTATGCATCAGGAAAAATGACAAATCAAAAAAAAAATAGGGCGTCGTCTCTTTTTTCATTGCCGGGCAGGAACTATTCCGCTCTCGACGGATCGCAGGCACTTTCCGCATTGCAAAAACAGTGTTCGCCACAATCTACGGATATTGATTGGCCCTGAAGCAACTCTATGGTATGTTAGGTTAATTTAGCATGTTAAAAAAAATCCACGTACGCTCCCGTCAAAAGCAAATTTCACAGCATGATGCACAGACAAATGCGTAACGAACAGATAACCTTTAACTTAAATCCTGCAGTTATCCGGCATTCGAACGTCGATACAGGCACATCTACTGTGTCGGCTTCACGAATTTCGTGCTCGATGTACCAACAGTACACCTGTGCCGAAATTAATTTGCCTCCTTGTATTTGCACCTGTCTCAACATTCTCGGTGTACGAATAACTGCAGGATTTAGGTTTAACGTTTTTACTGCCTCCAGGCACAAGCGGCATGCATACATGAATATTTTCTCATTGCAGCCAATATGAAATGGATCGGGGAGATATCCAATAGAAAAAAAACCAGGAATAAGGAGAACGGCGTATGCAGGGATTGGAATTTATGATCAAGCGGGCCGAGTACCGTAAACTCAAGGAAGCCGATCTTTTTCAGCGGGTTATCGAGTGGGCCCGCGAAGATGGAGACGAAATCATTGTTGAAATTGTAGAACGGGCCCTTAATGATGATGATGCCGAGCACTGGCTGACCATCCACCCGTCCAGCTCCTATTCCGGGCTCACCGGATACTACATGGATATCGTTGCCAGGGAACGGGAACTCAACGGCAATGAACGGCGTCTGCTGGCCAAACGCCTTACCGACTACAACAAGCGTCTGCTTGGGTAAATACTGAGAGACGGAGAAAATTCATCACCTGGTCCCTTTATTTCTTTATTTCTTTTTCCTTCCGCTCCGTTCCTTGAACATCAACCGGACCGGCACCTGCGTCAGTCCTAATCCTTCCCTGAAACGATTTTTCAGATATCGCTCATAAGAAAAATGAACCCCCTTTGGCCTGTTGCAGATAACGACAAAGGAGGGCGGCGCCGTGCCGATCTGAGCCGTATAATAAAGTTTTATACGTCGGCCTTTATACATCCTCGGTTCATGATGAGCAATGGCGGCTTCAAGCAGACGGTTGAGTCCACTGGTGGGAAAATGGGCATAAAACTGGCGATACACCTTGCCGATCTCGGGAAATATGCGTTTGATACCATAGCCGGTCTTTGCCGAAACCCTGAGCACCGGCGCAAAGGGAATGAAATTTGTTGCCAGCCTCACCTCTTCCAATAACCAATCTTGTCGCTTTTTGTCCCCCTGCAGAAGATCCCATTTATTGAGCAGAATAATCAGCGCCCTGCCCTGCTCCTGGGTGTAGCCTATCACCTTGGTGTCCTGCTCGGTGATTCCCTCCTCCGCATCAATAAGCACCAGTGCGATATCACTTCGTCCCAGGGCCTTGAGCGCTTTGAGGATGGAAAATTTCTCCAGTTTGTCCTTTGTTTTTCCCTTGCGCCGGATCCCGGCGGTATCAATAAGCAGGTAATTATACGCATCACGGCTGAGCAGGGTGTCGACTGAATCTCTGGTTGTTCCGGCAATATCGGAAACCACCATCCG
>WGCP01000418.1 GCA_015493715.1 Desulfobulbaceae bacterium | reverse complement strand
GTGACGGTTTCTCTTGGAATACTGTTTTTTTTGGAGTAAACTTATACTATTTACAGATGGTTCCCCGTTTTTTTATCGTTTAACTTATGGTACGGATTATGACAAAAGTTATCGCCATGGCAGGAAAAGGCGGCACCGGCAAAACAACGACCTCCACCCTGCTTCTTAAATATCTTCTCGAAAAAAAAATGACACCGGTGCTGATGGTTGATGCCGATGCCAACGCCAACCTCAACGAACTGCTTGAGCTCAAGGTCAACACAACCCTGGGTCAGATCCGTAAAGAGATCAAGGGTGACATTCCTGCAGGTATGAGCAGGGACCAGTTCATGGAGATGAAGATTCACCAGGCATTAATTGAAGAATCCGGTTTTGATCTACTGGTCATGGGCCAGCCGGACGGACCCGGCTGCTACTGTGCCGCCAATCAGTACCTTGCCATGACCATGGACAAACTGGCCGAAAATTATGCCTGGATTATCGTGGATAATGAAGCAGGGATGGAACATTTGAGCCGAATGAACCTGCACACCATTGACTACCTGCTTATCCTTTCCGACCCATCGGCACGGGGCATCCTGACCGCCCGGAGAATCGCCGACATAACCGGCCCGCTGCAACTTGACGTCAAAGCCAGGCATCTTATCGTCAACAGGGCGCCTGATCCCGTGCCACCTGCATTGCAGGCGAAAATAGATCAAGCCGTTGCCGAGGCTGCGGACATGCCTCTTGCCGGAATCATCTCCGCCAGTGACGAACTGATCAATCAGGAATTATGCGGCGACTCCTACCTCAAGCTCAAGGATGATATCCCGGTCGTGCAGCAGGCCTTTGCCATCTTTGACACAATTTTATCTGCATAACAGAAATCTGCATAACAGGAATCTGTCTAACAGGAAATAACATGCAGGAAAACAGCAATGAGGTCATGGTCGAGCTGATCAAGATTCGCAAGTTTTACCCCCCCGATGTTAAGGCCCTCAAAGATGTCTCTCTCAGCGTTGCCAAGGGTGAATTGCTTTTCCTCACCGGGCTCAGCGGTGCCGGCAAAACCTCATTGCTCCGATTGCTCTACAGAGTTGAACATCCTGATCGGGGTCTTGTAGAAATCGACGGCATGGACATAGGAAGACTTTCCGGAAAAAAAATGCAGATACTCAGGCGACGCATCGGCATAGTCTACCAGAACTTCAAACTTCTTTCCAAGCAGTCCGTCGCTCGCAATATTGCCCTGCCCATGGAAATAACGGGTCGGCAAAAATCATTCATCCGCAAGCGAACCCGCGACTTGCTTGAACGGCTCGGGCTTGAGGACAAAATAAACACCAAAGCCGGTGATCTCTCCCGCGGTGAACAACAGCGGGTCGCTGTTGCCAGATCACTCTGCAACAACCCGAACCTGGTCCTGGCGGATGAACCCACCGGTAATCTGGACGCGGAGAATTCCGACCGGGTCATGGATTTATTTAATGAACACCGTGACCAGGGTGCCACCATTCTGATTGCTACCCACGACTCCCGCATTTACGGTCTTGGTAAACACAGGGTTGTCGTACTGGCAAACGGGCATATCATCGGCGCGGGCATTAAACGAGATCCGTCACCGAGCAACGAGGATCGTCCACAATGAGCTTTCTTCTGACAATTTTATCTCAGACAGGTCGAAATTTCATCCAGACCTGGGGCTCCCAGCTCCTCAATCTTGTAACCATCAGCCTGTCCGTACTCATCTTTTCTTTTTTCCTTTTGTCCTATACCAACATGATACATGCAGGCAAACAGCTCGGCGATGACCTGCGGCTGGTCGCCTATCTCGACGAAGAGCCTTCCCCTGCCCTGCAGGAGGAATACAGGAGGAAAATTCTTAAATTTGATACGGTGAAAAAGATTGTCTTTGTCAGCCGCAAGGATGCCTTTGAGCGGTTTAAAAAAGAACTGGATACCGACCGCGATGTCCTGGCCGACATGCCTGAAGATTTTCTCCCACCCTCCCTTGAAGTCTATCCGCGCCGCTCTTTAAACAGCCTGACACGCATTAAACGATTTTCCGATTATCTGCTGACCATGCCCGGCGTCCTCAAGGTTCAATACGGCCGGGAGTGGATTGAACGATTTTACTCATTTATCCGCCTCATGCGTATTGTAGTGATTCTTTCCGGCTCCCTGCTTATTTTAACCAGTACCTTCATGATCGCCCGTACCATTCGCCTTACCCTGTTATCCAGGCAACGCGAACTGGAATTACTCAGACTTTGCGGCGCATCGAGCACCTATATCCGAGCGCCTTATTTCCTTGAAGGCGCTCTGCAGGGGCTGTTGGGTGCCGCTCTTGGACTTGCAGCCCTCTATGTTCTCTTTAGGTGGATCACCTTGCAGTTCAGCGGTTCCGCCCTTTTTTCCTTTTTCCCGTTCACCTTTTTTCCGCTCCCGATGATCGCCGTTATTGTAGGGCTCTCCACCCTGTTCTGTGCCGGCGGCAGTTTTTCTTCAACCAGAAAGACTCTACAGATGTGATGATAATCAGAACACAATCAGCACACAGTACGTTCTGCCGTCTTGTAATTCCACTGTGCTGCCTTTTTATGCCGGCCGCTGGTTTGGCTGGAGCTGTTTCAACAAATGCCTCCATTAAAACCAACAGAATACATATTGGAAAGCTTCAGAATGAGATACAGCATCATCTTGAAAAAATACGCCAAAACAGCAAACAGGAAATTTCCCTGCTCGGCGAGCTT
The DNA here is from genome assembly GCA_015493715.1 of Desulfobulbaceae bacterium. Lineage (GTDB taxonomy): Bacteria > Desulfobacterota > Desulfobulbia > Desulfobulbales > Desulfobulbaceae > DRLX01. The sequence continues at coordinate 34,837 of WGCP01000418.1, read as the reverse complement.
AAACAGATAGACGAAAAACTTGGCGTCGGCAAAAAAAAGCTTGCCGACCTGACCCAAGAGCTGGATGAACAACAAAAACTGTTAGACGTAAAAACCAGGGAACTTGATCGGATTTCAGTGACACGAGACAGGGTTCGCCTGCACCTGGAAAAGCGACTGCGATCTTTTTATCTAATGGGAAAAACCGGTTTCCTCAATGTCGCTTTCTCTCGGAAGAATCTTCCCGAGCTCATGCTCTTTAACGATGCCTATAAACGAATGCTGCAATATGACCAGACAATCATCAGCAGCTATCGCAGGACCATTACCGAGCTGACAAAGGCAAAAGAGGAGATCGAACTGCAAAAAAATATTCTTGCCGATCTGGTCCGGCAGGCCAAAAAAGAAGAGCAGACCTTACAAACTATTCGGTTGGAAAAATCCCGATTGCTTACCCGCATCAAGAGTAAAAAAGGACTGTATGAACAGGCCATACGGGAAATGCAGCGAGCGGAACATGATCTGACAAAAACAATTACCCGACTGCAGCAGAAAAAAAGAAACAAAAAACGGGGATTTCTCCTCAACAAAGGGCGGATGCAGGGGCCGGTTGAGGGACAACTCGTTGTTCGCTTCGGCGAGATGGTTGATAACAGTCCCAGCAAAGGTATTATCATCCATACCGAAGAAAACGCCCCGGTGGTGAGTATTTTCACCGGCAAGGTCATCTTTGCCGGGTATAAACTCGGATACGGCAACATGGTTATCATTGACCACGGCCTCGGCTATTATACCATAACCGCCCATCTAGATGATATCCTGGTTAAAAATGGCGCCCGAGTCCTGGGCGGCCAGCAGATAGGCACCACCGGAGACATTGCCACCCTGTTTTCCAAAGGACTCTATTTTGAAATAAGAAAAGATTCGACCCCCCGTAATCCTCTCAAGTGGCTGAGCGCCAATGCCTATCCCAAACTTATTCCCCTTCCTGTCCTGGGACTACCGGAGCAAACAGACAAATGAACACCAAAGGACTATCTTTTATGAAATACCTGTTACTCTGTATCCCGGTTATAGCTGCAGCCGCTATGGTCCACACCAAACCAGACCTGATCTGAACCATGGTCAATGTCAATTATTCACAACTCCAGGGTGACGCTCACCTGATCCAGGTAAGAGGTGGGAAAACGATCCTTATTGACACCGGCTATCGTAATATGGCAGAAAAGGCGCTTATTCCGGTTCTTCAGAAAAAACATATTACCACTTTGGATATTGTTTTTATATCTCATCCACATAAAGATCATTACGGAGGGCTCTATGATCTCATGAAACATCACATAGGAATAAAGAGAATCTATTTTAATATTCCTGATAAAAAAGTCTGTGATCATGAGATTCCATGGGGATGCGATTATAATAATGTTCTTGCAACCAGAAAAGCCTTAATAAATTATGGCGCTGATGTCAGAACAGCCAGTCCGGGCATGATATTTCCGTTAGGAGCGGACACGAATATCAATATTCTCTATGCATTTGACGGTGTCCATACCCCTGTCGGCAGAACAGATATCAATGATATGTCTCTTATTATGATGCTCACCCATCGAGATCTTCGGTTTTTATTTACAGGTGATCTTAACCGAAAAATTGGAACATACCTGGCGAAAAATTCCGATTCCATTCAAGCAGATATCCTCAAAGTTCCCCATCATGGAACCGAGGGCACCGCACCAAATATTTTTTTTCAAAAAGTATCACCTGATTACGGCCTTGTTCCAGCCCCGAAACATCTTTGGCTCAGTGAACGAAGCAAAAGAATAAGAGATTGGTTCAAAGCAAAACATATCCCTGTTTTTGTCAATGGCCTTGACGGGGATATTACAGTGATCGTACGTGGGAATTCCTATAAAATAAACACTGCCATATCCGGGTCAAATAATTAACCATAAAAAATTACTTTTATGCGAACCATGCGAAACAACAAACTTTATCTCTATTTCACAACACTTCTCATCCTCTGTTCCGTGCCATGTCTTGCAGGGGCCCCGGATGAACGACAGCAGACATATAAGGATCTTGAGACATTTGCCAATGTCCTAACGCTACTGCAACAGCATTATGTCGATGAAGTCGATACCGATAAGGTGATCACCGGCGCCATCAACGGGATGCTTACCTCCCTTGATCCCCATTCTTCCTATATGCAGCCCGATGATTTTAAAGAACTGCAGGAGGAGACCAAGGGAAGTTTCAGCGGCATCGGTATTGAAATAACCATTCGCAATGCAATTCTGACGGTGGTCTCACCCATTGAGGGTACTCCTGCGTATCGACAGGGCTTGCGGGCCGGTGACCAAATCATCCGCATCAATAACGAAACTACAAAAGATATGAGCCTGATGAAGGCGGTAAAAATTCTTCGGGGAAAAAAGGGGAGCAAGGTCACCATTACCATCCATCATCCCGGTGAACCGAGCCTCCATGACCTGGTTTTGACCCGGGACATCATCCCGCTTCACTCCGTTAAATCGATGCGGTTGGCTCCGGGGCTGCTCTATTTGCGGATTACAAATTTCCAGACGACAACGACAAAGGACTTGCGTAAGGCCTTGCACAAGGCAGCAAAACAAGAACAAATAAAGGGAGTTGTCCTTGATCTTCGCGATAATCCAGGCGGCCTTCTTGATCAGGCCGTCAAGGTCTCGGATATTTTTCTTGATAAAGGGGTCATCGTTTCCACCCACGGACGGAACCCTGATCAGGATATGATGTTTGAGGCGCACAAGGGAAACGGTTCGGTCTCTTTTCCCATGGTTGTTCTGGTCAACGGAGGGTCTGCCAGTGCCTCGGAGATCGTTGCCGGTGCGCTCAAAGACCATCACCGTGCTATCATTGTCGGCACGGTCACCTTTGGCAAGGGATCCGTACAGACGATAATCCCCATGGCCAACGGCGCCGGTATCCGCCTGACCACTGCCCGCTATTACACTCCAAGCGGCAGCTCCATACAGGAAACAGGGATCACGCCGGATGTGGTCGTTGCCTTTCAGAAGCCGGTAATAACCGAAGATAAACCATCTCCTGCCTGGGAAATTCGAGAAAAGGACCTGCCTGGGCATCTGCGCAATAACGGCTCTACAAACAAGAAAGCACAACACAAAAAAGAGAAGAATGAGCAGAAGCAACACAAGGTTGAACAACGACTCGCCAGGGACAATCAACTGCGAACCGCGCTCATCATCCTGAAAAGTTTGAATATAGCAAGAACAACGCCGAGCAATAAAACCAACTGACCAGCATGGCGGGGACACAACAGCCAGCCACGGCAAACGGGAAGGAACCTGGAAGGTGAGATAAAAAAACCTTCTTGATGTCCATGCATTACAGTCCCAACTCCCGGAGGATACCACTATTGGTGGTCCATTTTTTTTTCACCTTTACCCACAGCTTCAGCTGTACCCGGCACCTAAGCATACCGGCAATATCCCCACTCGCTTCCCTCCTGATTTTTCCAAGCATGGCACCACCTTTACCGATAATTATCCCCTTTTGTGAGCCACGTTCAACAAGAATGGTTGCATGAATAATCACCGGCTTTCCCTGTTGTCCCTCCTGAAAATCATCTATCAACACGGCGGTTGAATACGGCACCTCCTCACGGGTGAGAAGAAAGATTTTTTCCCGAATAAGTTCTGCGACAATAAAACGCTCACTTGCATCGGTCGGGATGTCATCGGGATAGTACTGCGGTCCAATAGGGAGTTTGGCCGCCAGCTCATTCAGCAATACATTAACTCCTTCACCTGTAAGGGCTGAAAGAGGAATAACGCCCGTAAAAGGATGAAGCTTTGAAAATCTATCCAGAATCGGCAGTAACCGATCCGGGGTCAGGAGGTCAATTTTATTTACGGCCAGAAAAGTCGGACAACGAACGGCCTGCAGATATTCTTTATATTCGGTTGCACGTTTTTCAAATCGGTTCGCATCCATTGCCGCCCCATCGGCAAGAAACAGTCCTACATCCGCTTCGGCAAGACTTTCCATGGCTATTCGTACCATTTCCCGATTCATCATCTCTCGGGCTCTGTGTAATCCCGGCGTGTCGAGCATAATCATCTGATACGAAGGGCCATTGACTATACCGAGAATTCGGTTTCTTGTCGTCTGTGGCCTCGGACTGACGATGGCAATCTTCTGGCCAAGCAACCGGTTCAGCAGGGTCGATTTGCCGGCATTGGGTGGACCGACAATTGAGACGACCCCGGATCGGTACGATGGAGTGTCGGCGGATGATTCAGATCGTTGTTCAGCAGTCATTCGTTATTTTTAAAAAAAAGTTAGCGGTAGAAAGCTTTCAGGTAGCGGTTACGCTCAACCCTGGTTGCGGTAAAAGTAATGACAAAGCAGGATATTCCTGCTATCCATCTATGGATTGTTGAAAATAGAACAAATATGGTGACCATCACACCCTTCAGAACAGGGTTGTCGATAACCCGGTATTCCATCGGGAAGAATAATATTTTTCATTGTCCTCGAACTGTAAACGGTAACCCATAAACTGTAAACCGCAAATTCCATGACTGTTCCCGGTTGTATTGTTGAATATATTGAAAGCGGAAAATTTTTCTGCGCCCTTGTTACCGCTGATACCGGCAAACGTTTTCGACTCCTGAATCAAAACGGCCGGGAACTCAACCTGCCTGCGTCAAGGATTCTGCTCTCCTCTAAAACCAGGTACAACAGTAATGAAAGCCGGACAACCCTGTTACACATCCTGGAAAAAGCAGTCGAAAATCGTCGAGAATTAACGAAAGAAATAGACCTTGCAGAAATCTGGGAACTGGCCGTCCAGGAAGACCAGAAATCATTTTCCGCAACTTTTCTCGCCGAACTTCAATTCGGAGGTGAACTGACCGATGACAGGATCGCTGCTTTCTTAAGGGCCGTGTTTACTGATCGTTTTTATTTCAAATACAAAAACGGGATGATTACGGTCCATACGGAAGAACAGGTTGAACAACTCCGGCACCAATTGAAGAAGGAGCAGGAGCAGGAGGCCTTGCTGACGGAAGGCGCCAATTATCTGCAACAAATCTATCAGGGAGAAACGGTATCTGTCGATGACTGGCCACGACTGCCGCAGGTACTTGAGTGGCTTGCAGAATATGTCCTTGTCGGTAACGAGGCCGAGCAGGCGGAACAAATCAGACAGCTTCTACAAAGAGCGGGGCTCAACAAACCACATGATGGATATACCCTGCTGGTGAACGCAGGTATCTGGCAACGGGATGAAAACCTTGCTCTACTCAAGGCAGACCAGCCTGTTGATTTTTCCGATGAATGCCTGCAGCAGGCACAATCCCTTGCAGACGCTGATGTGGAAACACTGTTGGCCGATCCAAAACGATTGGACCTGCGCCGGCTGAATACCTTTACCATTGATGCTGCATCCACCCGTGATTATGATGATGCGCTCCATGTCGAGCAACGTGGAGATACCGTCCGAATAGGAATCCACATTGCCGATGTCGGTTATTATATCAAACCCGGAAGTCCGCTGTTTGAGGAATCCCTGGAACGTTGCACTTCCCTGTACTTTCCGGAAGGCCACGTTCCAATGCTGCCGCCTGTGCTCTCCCAGGGGGTCTGCAGTCTGATCCAGGGACAACCAAAACCGGCAATGTCTTTTCTCATCGATCTTGACCGACAGGGAACCATTATCCATTCCAAAATCGTCCGCAGCCTGATCCAGGTAAAACGTCGTCTCAGCTACATGGAGGTCGATGCAACACTGGAGAAAAATCCGGAATCGGAACCGGACCTGTACCTGCTCAACGCGATAGCCCAAACGCTGCAACAACAGCGGGTAAACAACGGCGCCTTGCTCCTTTCCCTATCCGATGTCAATATCGATGTTCGTAATCCTGAAAAAATATCGGTACGACTTAGTCCGGTGGATACACCTGCAAGAAGTTTGGTATCGGAGATGATGATTCTGGCTAACAGCGTAGCTGCTTCCTATCTTGCAGGCCAGGAGGCGCCGGGTCTGTTTCGATCACAGCCACCGCCGCGCAAACGAATTATCAGCGGCATTCACAATGCCATGCAGGATATTGCCCGCCAGAGGAGATTTCTTTCCAGGGGGGAGTTAACCGTTCATCCAAAACCACATAGCGGACTGGGTGTTAACTGCTATACGACGGTGACCTCGCCCATTCGCCGTGCCCTGGATCTCATCATCCAGCACCAGCTTGCGCATATGATCTCGGGCAGGGGAATCCTTTTTTCCAATGATGAATGCAAGACCTTTTCCGGTCTCATCGGCCAGAAGCTGGCACGTGCGGCAGGAGTACGGCAACAGCGCCACCGATATTGGATCCTTCGATATCTTGAACCAATGCAGGGAAAAACACTGCCTGCCCTGGTTGTCGGCCAGGGGCCGCGACGGGTCAATCTCTTGCTGCTGGATTGTCTCTTTGATATTGACCTGCCGCCCAACCCCGCCTTTCCAGTGGATCCCGGCGACACGGTACGGGTTCGGCTGGCCAGGGTAAATCCCCTGGACAATGTATTACGGGTGGAATGGTAAGACCTAAATTGAAGGTAAGAAACACGGGAAAAAATCAGGGATAAAGCTCCGCCTGGAAAAATAAAACAGCATCCTTGTCTTTGGGCGAAAGGACCGGATTACCGGTAAACGGCCAGTCTATAGCCAGTTTCGGATCGTCCCAACGTATTGCCCGCTCATGCTCCGGCGCATAATAATCCGTGGTCAGATAAAGAAATTCAGCAACCTCCGACAGGACAACAAATCCATGGGCAAAACCCTCGGGAACCCAAAACTGTTTTTTATTTTCTGCTGACAGTACAACGCCCACCCAGGTGCCAAAAGTGGGTGAACTTTTCCGGACATCAACGGCCACATCAAAGACCTCACCGGCAATCACCCGCACAAGTTTTCCCTGGGCCTGCTTGATCTGATAATGCAATCCCCGCAAAACATTTTTTGTCGAACGGGAATGATTTTCCTGCACAAATTCCGTCTGCACTCCTGTCTGTTCACACCACCGGCGCCGGTTAAAACTCTCAAAAAAGAAACCTCGCTCGTCAGCAAACACACGCGGCTCAATGATAAGGACATCAGGAATAGCGGTCTTTATAATTTTCATTTACCCTTACCGTACATGGTTGCATAATACTGTTGATAGGAACCATCCATGACCGATTCCGACCACTGTCTGTTTTGCAGATACCAGTCAACGGTCTTTTCAATTCCCTGTTCAAAGGTGAACTTCGGCAGCCAGCCAAGCTCTTGATCTATCTTTCCTGCATCAATGGCATAGCGACGGTCATGGCCAAGCCTGTCTTTTACAAAGGTGATCAATTCCCGCCTGGGTTTGTTGTTCAACAGACCAACTTTGGTATCGATCATATCACACAACTTCTCAACGACCTCAAGGTTGGTTTTCTCGTTATGGCCACCAATATTATAGGATTTCCCGCTGCGCCCCTGGTCAAGAACCTGAAGAATAGCCTCGCAATGATCCCGTACATAGAGCCAGTCCCGTACATTGCCACCGTCTCCATAAACGGGAAGAGGTTTACCGACCAAGGCATTATTTAACACCAGAGGGATCAGTTTTTCAGGAAATTGATAAGGACCATAGTTATTTGAACAGTTGGTAATCAGGATCGGCAACCCATAGGTATGAAAATAAGCGCGAACAAAATGGTCGGAAGAGGCCTTGGAGGCGGAATAGGGAGACCGTGGATCATAGGGTGTTTCCTCGGTGAAATACCCGGTAGTACCAAGTGATCCATACACCTCATCGGTGCTGACATGAAGAAAACGACTTTCATTGTTGCCCTTTCCCTGGTCAAGCCAATATTTTTTTGCACCTTCAAGCAGGGTAAAGGTTCCAAATACATTAGTTTGGACAAAGGCGTCAGGCCCGGTAATTGAGCGGTCGACATGGGATTCGGCGGCAAAATGCACCACTGCCTGGATATTATGCTGCTCAAAGAGATTCTCGATCAGCGCGCTATCACAGATATCGCCACGTACAAAGGTATAGCGGGGATGGTCCTCGACATCGGCCAGGCTCTGCAGATTACCGGCATAGGTCAATTTATCCAGATTGAGGACCTGTAGATCATTACGTGTCTCAAGGAGAAAACGAACAAAATTGACACCGATAAAGCCGCAACCGCCTGTTACCAAAATAGTTTTTTTCATCATTTCACCTGTTCCAAAGCAAGATGAACTCGTAAAAAATACAGACAATCCGTAAAGATGGCTAAGTAAAAACACAGATATACAGGTAAGCGGAGCGTAGCGGAGACTCCGAGGAGTGGTGTTCCGGGGCGGGTCTCAACTATACAGGTCGTATGTTGTGAATCGCCCCGGGACACACGACGCAGTAGATCGAAGTTTTTACGACGCCATCAAGCAAAAAAAATCGGCGGGCCTTATGACAGACCCGCCGATTTTCCATACAACACAGATTGGTATAAAGTCTAACTTAAACCTGCCTTAGAATTTATACTGGAATCCTGCCTGAATGCGGTTCATGTCGCCATCTTCACCGTTCTCGATTTCACGATAACCCCAAATGTATTCAATACCCATGTTTACACGCGGAATCGGACTCCAGATAAGGTTGGCATGCACTGACTGATACTGTTTATTAGCCGTATCAGTAACAAAGTTGAGATCATTGTCACGCTCAGCCAAGGAATACATTACAGTGGAACGAAGATTTTCCATCCAGAAATGCTGATAACTGACTATTCCGCCATATTGATTATTGGTTTCAATGTCGTGAGTAACGGGATTTAAAAAGGCATCAGCAAAGCCGGATTCCATGTAACGGCCCATGGCATCACCATAGTTGAACTGGAGCATTAAATTGTCTTTGCCAAACGTGGGAATAGCAGCATTAGCGCTGAAGGCATAACCCAACTCGCTATCATCATATTCGGAGGTATCAATACTGAGGTCACGCAGCATACCAACCAGAGAAAAATGACCAAACCTAGGATTGAGATTTACCCTGGCAATGATATCAGGAAATACATTCTGGCCACCATTGATGGTGTTATTACCGTCGTCCCCTTTAACCATAAAGGTATTTTCCGGATTTTCGATAGCAAACATTGCTGAACCACCTGAGAAGGGTTGGGTCCAACGAATCAGGGCCTGACGGATAAACAGGGAACCTGCACCGCCACCGAAGTCAATAATTTCCGGATAGGTAGCCAGGTCGATGAAGGTTGACCAGTCCTGACCTATACGAAGATTGCCAAGTTCACCATAGGCACGACGTAGACGAAGGCCATACGAGTTACTATATACTTCTGCTCCACGGGGGGTATTGCCATAAAAGTCGGTCTCAATCTTAATATTGAATTTACCGTAATCGGTGTCGGTTGAGGTGGCAAAACCAAGACGGGTCTGACGGGCATGCATGATAAAGGAATTATCAGCCAGTTTGTCCTGATCCTTATCAAGGGGCACTGCGGAAGGGGTATAGGCATACTTGCCGCCACCATCGGTATCGGTATAGATAGCATCAAGCTTGGTATACCCGTAAATTTTCATGGTGGTATTAGCCGGCAACTGCAGACCGCTTGGCTCGGCCTTTTTGGTGGCTACTTCCTTGACCGTTTTATTGGTTTCGGCCTGATTTTCTTCCATGACCGCCATTTTCTGTTCCAGGGTCTGAACGGTCTGCTTCAACTGTTCAATCATGGCCTTCATATCTTGCATGGACTCTCCGCCACGGGTTCCGGCAATGGCTGTGGAGGAAGCGCCAACGCATGCGGATGATATGACGACAGCAGCAAAAATTGCCCTGGTCTTTTTCCAACCCCAATTAGCTTTTCTCATTTTTTTTCTCTCCTTTGGTTCCTCTTGGAAAACTCTTCTTCTTTAAAAAACAAAAATACCGAATAAACATACAACTTAATTTAAAAGAGTTTCATATAGCAAAAATTTGATCCCGTCAAGGACTATGAGTACAATTTTTTGTATTTTTTAAATTTCTTCTGCTTTTTGCCTACATTACCCAAAAAGGCCTGCCCGTTAAAATTATCGGTGTTTTGCCTTTACATGCTTTACGGATCCGGACGAAGCCTACCCCGTCAATCTGCATCCAGGGCGCGGCAATCACCCGTCATCCAGCCGATGCGGATGTTCTGCCCAACTTCAAGCATTTTACCATCGCCGGCATTGGGTATCTTAACTATAAATTCACTGTTGCCTGCAACAGTCATTCGGCAACGGATGTGATCTCCAAGATAGATTAACTGTTCGACATGACCATCTACGGTCTGAGTCATTTTATCCTCATCGGGATTTATGACCACCCGTTCCGGACGAATGGAGAGCATGGTCGGAACTCCGACTTCATCGACATTAACGGCAAGGGCCATCACTTTCTGACCATCATCCAGGGTGACCCCGGAAACTCCTTCATCAATGGAGTCGACAGTGCCGCGCAACGTATTGTTCTCGCCGATAAACTGAGCGACGAAAGAATTATCCGGACGCTCATACAGGTCATCCGGCGGAGCTATCTGCTGAATTATCCCATCTTCAAAAACAGCAATCCGGTCCGACATGGTCAGGGCCTCGGACTGATCATGGGTAACGTAGACGACACTTACACCCAATTTATCATGGATCTTTTTTATTTCGTACTGCATCTGCTCTCTGAGCTGTTTATCAAGGGCGCCGAGAGGTTCATCCATCAGGACAAGCTCCGGTTTAAAGACAAGGGCCCTGGCAAGGGCAACCCGCTGTTTCTGTCCACCGGAAAGCTGGCCGGGATACCGATCGACAAAATCTTTCATCTGCACCATATCAAGGGCATCGAGAACAGCCTGGTCCACTTCCTCTTTTCCAAGTTTTCTCACCTTGAGAGGAAAGGCCAGATTTTTTCCGACCGTCATGTGGGGAAACAGGGCATAATTCTGAAACACCATGCCTATTCCCCGTTTATGGGGTGGAATGTTATTTACCGGCTTTCCGTTGTAGTAAATTTCCCCCTGGGTTGCGGTTTCAAAACCGGCCAGCATCATCAGGCAGGTTGTTTTTCCGGATCCGGAAGGGCCAAGCATGGTAACGAACTCACCTTTTTCAATGTCCAGGTTGAGATCCTTAACAACGAGACGAACGCCGTCATAACTCTTCTGAACGCCTTTAAAGCTGACATGATACTGTTGTGTTTCCATTTGTTCTTTTCACCTGTAAAGTTTAAGCGAAATGGGCATTTATCAAACCGGGCGAAGGATTATCGCATACGAATATGTTGTGGTTTCCTCTCTTGTCAACACTCGATTAAAAAAGATATGGCCCGTCGATCTCGCGCACATACACGGCGTGAGACACCAGGTTTGCCGAAGATGTATAATAATGAAGATAATAACCCGGATCCTCAACGACAAATGCGGAGGGAAGCTTCATCGTAAGATCCAGAAATAATCCCAACCCCATACTTGGCGCAGCGCTCACCACTGTTCCCCGCCAATTAACATGGGATGCCAGATGAATATGGCCGCAAAGTACCCGGACAATATTGGGAAAGCGTTCTATTACTTCACCCAGCAGGTCAGCTCCTTCAAAACCATCCGCATCGGTCTCCAGAACACCGCATCGGACCGGTGGATGATGCAGAAAAATAATGGCCGGCTTATCCGTGTTCTCAACAAGACGACTGTGAAGCCACTGTGTCTGGGCTTTGCTGACTTTTCCGCCGGGAGAATCCGGGGTACTGCTGTCTATCCCGAGAAAACTGATTGTATAGCCGGGCAGGAAATAATCAAACCCGCTGCTTCCCTCTCGAATAACAGGCGCCCTTCCCCACCCTTGTTGCAATACTTTGAGGATGTCGGGATCATCATGATTCCCGGGCACTACATACCAGGGCATACGCAAATCACCTAAAAGCCGACCAGCCAAAGCCGATTCCTCAACTTGGGCATCAAAAGTGATATCACCGGTAACAAGGACAAGATCCGGTTGCGGCTTCAGGCTATTTATATGCCTGACGCAGCGGCCAAGATGATCATCGGTCGCTACTTTTCCGTACGCCTTGCGGCCGGGAGCGGCAATATGGAGATCACTGAGATGGGCTATCAGCACGCACTTTTCCCCACTTACCCGGCGACATTTGCCGCAGCGTTGAGTCTTTCATTTCGCCGGCGCAGGAATTCAAGGGTCAGCATAAGCAGACCTGCAAAGACAATGAGCATGGTGGCCACGGCAAGGATCGTCGGACTTAAATGCTCCCTGATACCGGAAAACATCTGCAGAGGAAGGGTCCTGTGTGCCGGGCCTGCTATAAAAAGGACGACAACCACCTCGTCAAGCGAGGTGGCAAAGGCAAACATGGCCCCGGAAACAATACCAGGCAGGATCAACGGCATGACAATCCTGAAAAAGACAGGCAAAGGAGCTGCTCCCAAACTGGCACCGGCGTTCACCAAGCTGTAATCAAAGCCCTGCAGAGTTGCGCTCACCGTGATCAAAACAAAGGGCATACCGAGGATGGTATGGGCCAGAATAATACCAAGATACGTGTCGTTTAGGCCGATCTTTGCAAAAAACAGGTACAGGGCCAAGGCCGAGATAACAAGCGGAATCATCATCGGAGAGATCAATAAGGCCACCAGCAACTGCTTACCGGGAAACTTGGCCCTGTTAATCCCCACCGCCGCCGTTGTTCCCAGGGCTGTTGCCAGGATCATGGAACAGACACCGACGATCAGACTGTTTTTTACCGCTGCGGCCCACTGACCGGATGCAACAACGTCATGATACCAGCGCAGACTGACGCCCTGCAGCGGATAGTGAAGAAATTCTCCACTATTAAAAGAAAGCGGAATGATCGTCAGTATGGGAAAAACAAGATAGATAAAAACAACAGCCACAAGTACTCGAAACACATAGTACCAGATACGCTCTCCGGTTGTTGCGTGCGCAGGTAATGCCATGGTGATCACCCTAATTTCATATTGGTAATATTAACCCGCTTGCCGAATATCAGATAAAAGGAACCGGTCATCAGGAGAAGGACAACCCCTAGAGAGGAGGCCATACTCCAATTCACCCGCTCATTAACGAAAAAGGCGACAAAATAACTGACCATCTGGTCCTTGGGCCCACCGACCAGGGCCGGAGTGATATAATACCCAAGCGCCTGGATAAACACCATCAGACAGCCCGCTCCTATGCCCGGCAGGGTCATGGGTGTATAGACCTTGAAAAAAGCGGCGATCGGGGTGGCACCGAGCGATCGGGCGGCCCGCACATAATAAGAGGGAATACCGGCCATGACACTGTAAAGCGGCAGCACCATAAAGGGCAGCAGAACATGGGTCATGGCGATATACACCCCGATCCTGTTAAAGACCAGGGGAAGCGGATGGGATATAATTCCGAGCGACAGGAGAAACGAATTGACAACACCCTTGTCCTGCAAGACAAGGATCCAGGACAGTGTCCGCACAAGCAGAGAGGTCCAGAAGACCAGCAGCAAGCCAATCATAAGGAGATTGCGCACCGAGGCTGAGCTGGTTGCCATAAAATACGCCAGCGGATACCCTATCAAAAGGCAGAGAATGGTTACGGAAAGACTGATATAGACCGTTCGCTGAATAATGGAGGCGTAAATGGCCTGTTCTTCAGGTACACCGACAATGTTATTTTTATCATCGTATCTGAGATCCACGGCCCGCAGGAGATAAAGAAGGGTAATATTTTTCAGCCCACGCTTCATTACCGTCCAGTACTGCGGATTACCCCATTTTTTGTCCAGTTTGATCAGCTTTTCCTTGTAAGGAGGGCCGCCGAGTTTTTTCATTTTGCGGCCGGACTTCAACAAAAGGCTGTAAAAACCGACCTGGTCGAAATTCAGCCTGCGGCCGGCTCCGGCCAGGGTACGAGCTGGATAGGCAACTTTCATATCCGCTACAACGGCTGCATAAGCGGATTCACCAGGCAAGCCTTCACCGGACCAATGGACAAGCGCCTTTGCCGTTTCGGGAAGGACTTCCCGCATCTGGGAATTGTCCACACTTCGATAGAGCATCATGCCGATCGGTATAAAATAAAATATCAGCATGATAAGCAATAGCGGCCCGATAAGAGATACCGCCTCGATCTTCTTGCGCCGTTCAGCTCGGCGCAACTTGTCGTGCAGACTTCTATCAGCTACATCTTGCAAGGCCATGAAATTCCCCTGTGGGTTGAATGTACGTATTGAAACCTAAATTGAGGTGAAATCCGGGTGACAACCACTCCCCGGCAAACGCGGCTCTTAAAAACTCCACCAGCGCCCGGCGGCACATTTCAGCGCCGAAACAACGCAGGGGCGCTGGTGAAAGATGTTCCATTATTTTGCCACCCAGGCCTGAAAACGCTGTTCCAGGCTCTCACCATTGTCAAGCCAGAACTCAACATTGGTCATCAGGGCATTATCGAGATGGCCCTCTGCGGTCGGCAACAGGGGGAGCATGTCCTTGTCTATAAACTTACCTGTTCCCTTGGCGGTCCAACCATAGGCAATCTTATTGAAAAAAACAGCCTGCCGGTCCGGGCGCATGGAAAAGGCAATGAACTTCAATGCCTTGTCTACATTGGGTGATCCTTTGACGATGGTCCAAAAATCCATGGAATAAAGGTTTCCGTCCCAGATAATGGCAAAATTGCGCTTTTCTGATTTATTAATACGGGTAACCCAGGCATTATAGGCCATACTCATCACAACATCGCCGGCGGCCAGCCGCTGCTGCGGCTCTGCTCCTGCCTTCCACCAGACTATGTAGGGTTTCAATTCATCAAGTTTTTTAAAGGCCCGGTCAACACCTTTTTTGGTTGCAAGTACCTTGTAAACATCATCACGGGGAACTCCGTCGGCAAGCAGGGCGATTTCAAGAGTCATCTTGGCGCCTCTTCGCATGCCGCGTTTACCCGGCCATTTTTTCACATCCCAGAATTCCGCCCAGTTTTTTGGACCGTTCTTAATTACATCGGTATCATAGGAAAAAACCGTTGACCAAATTAATACACCGGCTCCGCAATCAGCGGCGGCACCATCCACCAGGTTTTTCTTATCCGTTATCTTTGACCAATCAAGAGGTTCAAATAGTCCTTCTTCGCAGCCCTGGTACATCTCCGGTGCCTCAACCTGGACGACATCCCAGGTAATATCACCTGTTTCAACCATGCCCCGAATCTTGGCCATTTCTCCACTCCAGGAATCCTCGACAATCTTGATCCCGGTTTCTTTGACAAAAGGATCAAAATAGGCAACCTTATGCGCCGCCTGGGTGGTCCCCCCCCAGCCGACAATGGTCAGCTCCCTGGCATGGCCGGGAGATGCCGTTACAAAACATGCACAGACCGCAACCGCCGTTAACGACAGAATACATCCCTTCAACAATCCATTTTTCATTTTTTGTACCTCCTTTTTTTGGTATCAACAGAAAGACGACAGGAAGACCTAAAAATCCTGATTACCGGACACTCAGTACAAATAATTTTTCCCTTTGATGATTGTGTATAATCCTGCCGGATAGAATAAATTGATCATTACCATGAAAAAAATGACCAAACAAGCATTAACATGCCGTATTTTCATTTCTAACACACTTCTAACATGACTAAATGCAATCCTAACAAAACAGATCTTGGAAAAACAGGCGGTTCTTTCCCGGCCCTTTCATGCAACAGCGTTGGTTACAATCCATCACATAACTCAAGTTTTTGAGTTGGTTAACGCGCTGTAATATTGTCATTATACGTGTTTCTTGAAATAAAAGCAGTGTCAACAGTGCTTGAAATTGCATGAAAGTTGCGTCAAACCATTGTAGTTTTAGGTTGTGCTGACAATATTTGGCCCGGTCTCATATAGTATTTATGGCGTAAAATCAATAATATAATCCAACACATCTCATAAAAGCCGGCGGCAACTGTTCCTACAGCCCTAACTTCTATTGTCATACAACCATCCATGTAGAGATTAAATATATGCCAACCAATGCAAACGACAGCGCCTCATGAATCCCGTCAATCGCAGAAATGAAATTTTAACAATCGTCCGCCGGAAAAAACGTGTTCACGTCGAAGAGTTGGCCCATCACCTCAATATTTCGAGAGAAACCATTCGCCGGGACCTCACGGAGCTTGAACGCAACGGAAAAATACAAAAATTTCACGGGGGAGCTGCATTGCCCGTTGTTGCCGGTGAAGGTCGGTTCCAGGAACGTATGGGTGAGAATGTGTTGGCAAAGGTCTTTATTGCGTCTAAAGCAGCCAAATTGATTTCGCCCGGAGAAACCATTCTTATTGATACCGGTTCAACTACACTTTATTTTGCCGAAAAACTGACGGAACTCTCCGATCTGACCGTTGTCACTAATTCTGCTGAAATTGCTCGGATTCTCGGAACCGACTCGGAATCCACCCAGGTCTTTCTGTTAGGAGGAGAATTTAACGGTGATAACCGACAAACGGTGGGCAGTATGGCCATTGCCCAAATTCGGTCCTTTCGTGCACACCATGCAATTCTTACCATCAGCGCTCTTGATGATCGTACGGGAATCATGGATTTTAATATAAGCGAGGCACTGATTGCCCAAGCCATGATTGAGCAAGCGGAATCAGTTACCGTGCTTGTAGACAGCTCAAAATTCGGCAGGATTGCGTCTTTTGAAATATGCGAGCTGAATAAAATTACCAACTTAGTCTGTGACCAAAGACCACCGAAAACGATTGAGCAGAGGCTTCTTGCCGCTGGGGTTACCATCATCAGCGTTGAGAAATAAATAGAAGAAATACAACAAGTTAATCACTTATCGTACTGATATGTTGCCACGTACAAGGCGTAAAAAAGCCAATCCATAATACCGGGCCCTCAAGACTCCCTCTGCCCCGTCTTTAATCGTTAAGCCTCCTTATCCGAGTGCTGTCCGGACATTAATGTACGTCTTCCTGCAACACACTTTTTTCCTGACCAGATCCTATTCTCCACTGACATGACTTCTGAGTCACCACGCACTATCATAAAAATAGCATCTTTTTTTCAAATCCATCGTACTCAATCTGTAAACACACTTTCATCTTGACCGTTCAGTCATATTGTATTAACGATTGGTCATGATTACTCGATCAAATTCAGATACGCTTTCCTGTGACCGCCGGCGGATACTTGCCTGTGCTGATGTGGTTATCATTGGCGGCGGAGTTGTCGGCTGTGCAGTGGCCCGCCGTCTTACACTGGAAGGGGCGACCGTCCTGCTGCTTGAAAAAGCGCCGGACATTCTCGACGGTGCCTCCAAAGGAAACAGCGCCATTCTCCATACCGGTTTTGATGCCCCTCCCGGTACCCTGGAATGGAAATGCGTCCAGGAAGGACACAGGGAATATCTTGAAATCCATGAAAGCCTTGGGCTTCCTCTGCTCAAAACAGGGGCAATGGTTGTTGCCTGGAATGAAGAAGAAGAGAAACGACTTGCAGCAGTCTTTGAAAAAGGCGGCAAAAACGGCGTCGATGACTTGCGGTTGATTGGTCAAAATGAAATTCACCAGCTGGAGCCCAACCTTGATCCATCAGCCCGAGCCGCCATATACGTCCCCAGAGAGTATGTAATCGACCCCTGGTCCGCACCTCTTGCCTATCTTCTCCAGGCCGTTGAAAACGGAGGCAAGGTCCTTTGTGACGCCGAGGTGACTGGTGGCTCTTTTGATGGTCATCACTGGAGACTGGAGACCTCCCGGGGATTGGTCAAAAGCCGGTACGTTGTCAACTGTGCCGGCCTATATGGCGATATTGTCGATCAACGCCTGCTGGGAGAGTCTGACTTCACCATCATGCCGAGAAAGGGACAGTTTGTTGTTTTTGACAAGGCCGCTGCCAAACTGATCAATTCCATAATCCTGCCGGTCCCTTCCGCGCGCACCAAGGGTATTGTTCTCTTTCCCACCATTTTCGGCAATATGATGGTTGGCCCGACCGCCGAGGATCAGAAAAGCAGGGATGATGCCTCGGTGGACACCCAAACCCTGAGCATGCTGGCCGAAAAGGGAAAAACCATGCTGCCCGGTCTGGCGGATATTCCCGTCACCGCCACTTATGCCGGAATCAGACCAGCTACCGAAGAATCTCCCTACCGGATCAGAAACGATCACGAGCGAAACTGGATCACCCTGGGCGGTATTCGTTCCACCGGCCTGACAGCGGCCCTTGGACTTGCCCGTCATGTACACAGTTTGCTCCAGGAGCATGAAGTGGAATTCATTCCCCTGAAGAAACCACTGATTCCAAAGGTCCCCAACCTTGCCGAACATCTTCCCAGGGATTACCGCACTCCTGGTTTTGGTGAAATAGTCTGCCATTGTGAAATGGTCACCAGCCGGGAGATCAATGCCGCTTTAAACGGCAAACTGCCCGCACACAGTCTCTCCGGTCTCAAACGTCGGACCCGCGTTACCATGGGCAGGTGCCAGGGTTTTTACTGTTCAGCGCGTCTGGCTGAAATAACCCGTGGAAAATTCCGTGATTCTCTCGGCGTTGGTGAAGATGATGTCTAAAGCCTGTAATCGAACCAGCTGTTCCGTTGCCATCATCGGCTCCGGTCCAACCGGAATAGCCGCAGCCCTTGAGCTGAAAAAATCCGGAATCACCGACATAATCATTCTTGAACGTGAAAAAGAAGGGGGTGGCGTACCCCGTCATTGCGGTCATCCTCCTTTTGGGCTCCATGAGTATCATAGAATTCTTACCGGACCCGTCTATGCCCGCAGAAATGTCCAAACTGTTCAGGACGAAAACATCCCGCTTCTCCTACGCCACAGCGTTACCTCTCTTGGGCCGAATGGGCTGCTGGAAGTAGTCTCACCTGAAGGCGGCATGCAAATAGACGCCAAACGTGTTCTCCTTGCTACCGGAACCCGTGAAACGCCCAGATCAGCCCGCTTTGTCTCCGGGACCCGCCCTCTGGGTATTTGCAATACAGGCGCTCTCCAGGCAATGGTGTATTTGAAAAATATGGTCCCGTTTCGCAGACCGCTGGTCGTCGGGTCGGAAATTGTCAGTTTTTCCGCCCTCTGGACCTGTAAAAAGGCCGGTATCCAACCGGTTGCCATGATAGAAAAGGAAGATCATCCCCAAGTACGCCGGCCCATCTCGCTCGCTTGCAGGTATTTTGGTGTTCCCCTCCTGCTCAACACCACAATTGAAAAAATCATTGGAACGGAACGGGTACGGAGTGTTCAAATTATTCAACAGGACAACCAACGCGAAGTAACCTGTGACGGGGTTTTGTTTACCGGTAGGTTTGTTCCGGAGTCAAGCCTTGCCCGTCTGGGGGACCTGACCCTTGATGCGACGACGGCCTGTCCGCTGACCGACAAACACGGACGCTGCTCTGATCCGGCCTATTTTGCTGCAGGTAACCTGACTCATCATCCGGTTAGAGTTGCAGGACAATGTTTCAAAAGCGGACGGATAATAGCCAAAGAAATATACAAAGATCTTGACAGCGCCGGCGGTTAACTTTGTCTGTTCTTCCATGATGACTTCCATTTAAGTGGGACGGGAAAAAGGCCACAAAGCGTCATTGCAGCGCATTAAAATATTCAAAAAGTGCATAAGGATAGTTGATTGCTTCATTGAATAACGTCGATCATAATCGTTTTTTAATACTGGTAATGAAAAAATAATTATCCTGGAATGCGCCGTATTTTACTCCTGATTACAATAAAAGAGGGAGTCAATTTTATTGGAATGTACCCTTTTTCGCAACGTAAAACAGAAGATCAAGACAAACAGGATAGGATAATTTTTCTCCGACGCCCCCCTGAGCAAGTGCCCCCTTTTTTTTTCCACCCACCTATTTGATGGAGGACAACTACATGAGTAAGACAACAAATCAAAAATCCGACAGTCAGAAAAACACACCGGCAACCGATACAACGATGACCCGGCGTACAGTCTTAAAAAAAGGAGCTCTGGGCGCGGCTGTTTTAGCCACCGCCAGTGTCGGCCCATGGGTCAGGACATCACATTCCGCACAGCTTGAACTGCGCTGGCTGGGTTGGGAACATTACAATGTCAAAAAACTGACATCAGAGTTTGAAAAAAAATACAACTGCAAGGTAAGCGCTGGTTTTTTTGATGGCAATTCAGAATGCTATAACAAGCTTCGCGCGGGCGGCACCAAAGATTTTGATCTGTTCATGGCCGATGGTTTCTGGCCACGTCTCTATTTCAAGCAGGGTCTGAGTCAGGCGACGGATTATGCAAAATTGCCCAACATCAAGGGGTGCTTTCCCTCTTTTTTGCCACCGAACTATAACCTGCTTAAGGAAGAAAACGGCACCGGCATGGTTGCCGCGCCTAATTGTTGGGGCGGATATGGAATTTCCTATAATAAGGATAAAATTGCCAAAGAAGATGCCGAAACCATCTACTGCCTTTTCAACCCGAAGTTCAAAGGCCATCTTTCAACAAGCGCACGCTTTGAAGAAAATATTGCTCTGGCCGGGATTCTTGTCTGTTACCGTATGGGCACCATCAACAAACCACGGCCAGATGGCAAATCATTCAATCCCTATGTTCTTACAGACGTCGAACTTGCCGGATGCAAAAAATTGCTTATTCAACAAAAACCTCTGCTGGTAACCCGATGGAACGATGAAGACACCCTGGAACGACTCTTCCGAGCCCAGGTTGCCTGGGCATCACCTGAATGGTCGGGCATCTACAGAAGAATCGAGTTTGATCGACTGGATGGAAAAAGCAAACTCAACTTTGCCCATGTTCTCAAACCAAAAGAAGGCGGACTTGGCTGGGTGGATACCTGGGGAATCACGGCAGGCGTCAAGGACAGTGAAAAACTCGAGCTTTGTCATAAATGGATCAACTATCGCCTTAAAAAAGAAAATATGGTCTATGTGGCCAAGGAAATCGGCTGGGCGCCAACCGTTGATGTGCGCGACATGCTCCCGGAACGTTACGTAAGAACTCTTTTTCTCAACCAAACCGATAGTATCAAGGATTTGTATCAGTTTGACGCTCCGTCCTCACCAGAGAAATGGGAAAGAGTCTGGTCTGAAGTTGAAGCCGCCTAATCAACGTAAAACCACTATACCGCGAGCCTGACAGAAATATCCTGGGATAGCAGACAAGGGCCGGTCCGACATCAGCGCTTTGGCTGGCCCGTTCCATGGATACAAACAAATTTTTATTTTTTTTCAAAGACATGCAAACATCATCATACGCACTCCAGCTCGTTGAAGTGGAAAAACAGTTCGGCGACGTCCGGGCTGTTGATAACGTAAGCCTTGAAGTCAAAAAAGGCGAATTTTTTGCCCTTCTCGGCCCCAGTGGCTCAGGGAAAACCACTCTACTACGAATTATTGCCGGGCTGGAATCCGCAGGTAAGGGATCTGTATTTATCGGTGGTAAAAACGTTACCAAAAACCCGCCCTATGCGCGTGGTATCGGCATGGTTTTCCAGGATTTCCTGCTTTTTCCACATAAGACCGTTGGCGAAAACATTGCCTTTCCGTTAAAAATGAAAAAAATGTCGGCCACACACCAGCAGGAACAATTGAGCTGGGTGCTTGATCTGGTCCGCATGAAAGGTTATGAAGATCGCTTTCCCAACCAACTCTCAGGTGGGCAGAAACAACGGGTTGCCCTTGCCCGTGGCCTTGTTGCCAGACCGGATATCCTACTCCTTGATGAACCGCTGGCCAACTTGGACAGAGAACTGCGCAAAGAAATGGAAGTGGAGATGCGACGATTTCAGGCGGAAATAGATATCCCCTTTGTCTATGTGACCCACAACCAGGAAGAGGCTCTAACCCTGAGCAACAGGATAGCCGTCATGAAAGATGGCCATTTTGAACAGGTCGGAGATAAACTGGAACTCTACGATGAACCGGCTACCGCCTTTGTTGCCTCGTTTCTTGGTTTGAACAACACCATATCAGGCGAGGTACTTAGACAGGAGAACGATTTTTCATTTATTGACTGGAAAGGAATTGAACTCAAGATACCAACACCAAATGGTATCAAACCAGGAGATAGAATAGCATACTACCTCAGAAGCGAAAAAATGCATATTAATCCCCACGGGAAGAGTAATCCCGTCGATGGAAGCATAACGCTTACCGCCGTATTGCGTGATATAATATTTAAAGGACAATATTCCGATTATTTTGTCATTCTTGATAATGATGAGGAAATGGTCATCAGTGACGTGCCGGATATCGAGTCCTTGAAAATCGGCGGAAAAGTTGACGTCTCCTGGCTTCCGTCCTCCGGTTTTTCCTTTGCTGCAGACGGGGAAGAATAAGCATGGCTGTTAAACAATTTCTCCATTCAAAAGATCTGAAGGCTCTGGCCCTGAGTCTGCCGGGCGCCCTGTTTATTATTTTCTTTCTTTTTATCCCTCTTGCCACCATTGTGGTTTACAGTTTCTGGCGCACGGAAAGCTATACCATGATCGCCGACTGGAACCTGAACAATTATTTGACCATTCTCACAACAAAGAC
Source organism: Desulfobulbaceae bacterium (assembly GCA_015493715.1). Lineage (GTDB taxonomy): Bacteria > Desulfobacterota > Desulfobulbia > Desulfobulbales > Desulfobulbaceae > DRLX01. Next base: position 12,288 of record WGCP01000418.1, on the reverse strand, counting down.
ATACCTGACCTTTCTTTTCCGTTCACTGTCCATGTCGCTGGCCGTCTCCTTTATCAGTCTGATCTACTCATGGCCGGTTGCCTATTATATCGCCAAATATGGCGGACGATATCGACTCATTTTAACCATGCTGACCGCTGCACCCTTTTTTACCGGCATACTCCTTCGGGTCACCGCCATGCAACAGATTCTGGGGCCCATTGGCGTGGTCAACATGTTTTTGAGCAATATCGGACTCAAACCATTACATCTCTTAATGTATTCCCATTATGCCACCGGACTTGGCCTGATTTATCTCTGGATCCCCTTTATGGTACTTGCTATTTATCTATCGCTGCTCACCTTTGACTTTAAATTATTGGATGCCGCAATGATCAACGGAGCAAGCCCGCTCAGGGCCTTCTGGGAGGTGACCTTACCATTAAACTGGATCGGAACATGTATTGGACTGGCCCTGGTTTTCATCCCTACTTTTGCTGCGACCATCACTCCAAAATTCTTAGGCGGGGTGAACGGCGCCCTATACGGCAACATCCTTGCCCACCAGTTCGGGTCCACCGGCACCTGGGCTCTCGGGTCGGCAATGGGGGTGTTGATGTTTACCATTTCCTCGCTTTTTGTCTTCATTGTCTTTAAAACCGTCAACCTAAACAGATCCGGATACACGGGAAAAATAGCCGGGGAATAATCACATGGCATCTATCAATCACCAAGCATCCGCTCTCAAAACAGGACAGGTCGTCCTCCTTGTTCTGCTCTATATCTTTCTCTATTTCCCTCTGTTATTTATCACCTACGACTCCTTCGTCCATAATATCATCTGGCCCTTTCCACCCGAATGGACATTGGAATGGTACCAGAAGCTGCTCGGCATGAGTGATTTTCACGCCGGTCTGAAAAACAGCTTTTATATAGGCCTGTTTACCGCTATTCCGGCAACGCTTTTTTCCACTGCAGCCGTCATCGGTCTGCTCAAATATCGCACTCGCTGGCGTGGCGGCATGATCCTGCTCTACATCTCACCACTCTTTGTTCCAGGGCTTTTGATCGGAATTTCTACGCTGATGTTCAACGCCAACGTAATGGGCATGAGCGGAAAGCTTATTTCAGCCATTATCGCCAATACGACAGAGGATATTGCCTTTTCTTTCCTTGTTATCCTGGCCCAGCTGGTACGTTATGACTGGAGAATGGATGAAGCCGCAATGGTGTTCGGAGCTACCCCGGCCCAGGTCTTTTGGGAAGTCACTTTACCTACTATCTGGCCGGCCATTCTTGGTGCTTTCCTAGTTAGTTTTATTCTCGCATTTAATAATCTCGAAATCTCCTATTACAATCTTGGCGCAATCCCAACCTTACCCACTATTGCATGGGGCTCCCTCAGGCATGGAATCAAACCCGAACTTTTCGCCTTGGCCACGGTCATCAACATGCTGGTTTTTTCAGCCATTGCCGGCCTTTTTTTCCTGATTCAGACGGGAATGGTCCGCTTTGGTTATCGGGGAGAATAAACCGTGACAGAGGAGTGCATCCTTGCAATAGACCAGGGCACAACCGCCACCAAAACTCTACTTGTGAACGGGGCGGAAGAAATTATTGCGGTTGCCTCTCTGGATAACAAACAGATGTACCCGCAGCCCGGGTGGGTGGAAATGGATCCGGAACTTCTTCTTCATAATATCCTGGAAACCAGCCGCCTGGTCATGGAAAAAAGACCACCGGATGCGATCCGGGCAGTGGGCCTTTCGAACCAGGGAGAAACCGTCATTGCCTGGGACCGGCAAAACGGAAAGCCCCTGTATAATGCCATCAGCTGGCAGGACACCAGAACCAAAAACAGGTGCATAGAGCTTAGCAGACAGTTTGATCAAGCAAAATTTGATCAAACAAAAATACAGGAAATAACAGGCCTTGTCCCTGATTCCTATTTTTCCGCATCAAAATTTGCCTGGCTTCTGGAGAATGTAGAAGCTGTACAACAGGCACTTGTAAAAAACCGCCTCCTGATCGGAAATCTGGATTCCTGGATGCTATGGCAACTTAGCGGTGGTACAATATTCTGCACGGATTATACGACAGCCTGCCGAACCCTTCTTTTTAACATCCACACCCTTGACTGGGACAAGAACCTCCTGGCCCTCTTTCACATACCAAGGGAAATATTGCCGACACCCTGTCCCAGCGCACACCTGTTCGGCAAGGTCGACCCGAGCATACTATCAGGCATAACGGCTCCTATAAGCGCCTCATCCGTGGATCAACCCGCCGCGCTTTTCGGCCATGGATGCACGACAAAGGGAAGTCTGAAAATAACCTACGGAACAGGCGCCTTTTTGCTCATGAACATCGGTGATTCTTTCACCTGTTCAAAACACGGTCTTCTTACCTCAATTGCAGCCACAACTCCAAAAATGGAGACGCAATATTACCTGGACGGTGGCATGTATAGCGCCGGCGCTTCAATCCAATGGCTGCGGAACCAGATAGAAATCATTGACGACGTGTCAACTACAGGGGAGCTGGCTGAGAGTATACCGGATAACGGTGGTGTGTATTTTGTGCCCGCCCTGGTTGGTTTGGCCGCGCCCCATTGGCAACGTGACATCTGTGGGGCATTTTTCGGGCTTACCAGGGCAAGTAAAAAAGCACACATGATTCGCGCGGTTCTGGAATCAATTGCCTATCGTGTTTATGAAATTGTTCAGGCCATGCAACAGGACAGTAATCTTGTCATCGAAAGGATCATGGCTGACGGTGGGGTCAGTAACAACTCTTTTCTTATGCAATTTCAGGCAAACCTGCTCGGCATTCCGATCTCGACCACTCATGCCTCTGATATTACGGGTCTTGGTATCGCCCGTCTGGCCGGAGTTACCATGGGATTTTTGCAAACTTCGCCTGCCAATCCATCCCGGGAAATAACATCACACACAACGTATCTGCCGCAAAAAGATCAAAAAGAGATATTGCCTCTTTTTAGTCGCTGGCAAAATGCCGTCCAATGCGCCAGGTCCTTTCAGAACACTAAATAGCGCACCCGCTCCCCATATTGTCCGTTCTTTTTCAGGGGTCCTTACATCCCGCCATTTTCATTGGACAACTCTCGCCCATTCAGTTATCTTTGAAAAATTATTTGTACTCAAAATAACTCAGCTAAAGTACGATCATTTTTATTCGAATGTTTCTACGGATTCATTTTAGAAACACACTCATCAAAGTCACCTTCAAAGCACAATAAACACGCATGTTCCATGTAAATTCAGGGAAACAGGCGATAAAAAACTATTACCCCACCTTTTTTATTAAATTTTAATGCTACCCTCAATGAAACATATCCGTCCCACTCTTTTTTTCCTTTTTTTCTTTCTGCAAGTATTCTCTCTGCCGTTATTTGCACAACAGAATACTCCCGACCTGAAAGACATCATCATCACCACATCAAAGAGCCACCTCATTCTCTTTGCTACCGTTGAAAACGGCTTCACCAAAGACATGCTCGATGGAATCCGTAACGGACTGCCGGTCACCTTTACTTTTCATGTAGAACTCGACAAGATACGCAGTGCATGGTTTGACTCTACCCTCATCGACACCACCATTACCCACAAACTGAAATATGATTCCATCAAACAGGAATATTCTATCATATTCTCTGAAAGAAATGGACAGACAGTAACAACCCGTTCCCTGAAAGAGGCCAAACAGCTTATGGCCGAACTCAGTGGTTTTCCACTCATTGCCCGAAATAAACTCATAGCGGATGCAGCGTATGCGTTGAAAATCAAGGCGACCCTTGCCGAGACGACCCTGCCGCTTGGTATCCACTATATTCTCCCATTTACCTCGCTTTGGGACTTTGAAACCGACTGGCGTACCGTTGAATTTCGATACTAAACGGCATTACTGGACCAGGTTGCCGGTCACAACGATGACACCGCTACGAAGTTATGAAAATTCCCCGCTTAGAGATTTTCATATAAACTTTTCCCACTGACAAACACTTTTTCGTATATACCAGATGCTGACGGCGGAACAGAAAAAGAAAAAACAACGGTTGATCCGCTATGTTATTCTATTCTGCGCCCTGCTTATTCCGCTGCTCGGTTACCTGCAGACCGGTTTACTCAAAGGGGAAAACGCACTCCCCATTTCCAGCACGGTTCTTATCTTCGCCCTGATCAATATCAACGGCCTGCTGCTGTTGCTTATGCTCTACCTGGTGCTGCGCAATCTGGTGGAGCTCATATTCGAGCGCAAACAGAAAATATTAGGCTCAAAGCTACGGACCAAGCTGGTTATTTCTTTTATTTCCCTGTCTCTTGTTCCCACGATTATTCTCTTTTTTGTTGCACTGCGTTTCCTCTCTACATCAATGGATTACTGGTTTAATTCAAATGTTGAAGATTCCCTGCAGGCCTCACTTAAACTTGCCCAGTCACTCTATCAGGACACGGAAAAACGAGCGGAAAATATGGGGCGTCAGGTTGCGCTCCTCATGGAAAATGGTCAGGTTCAGACTGATGACATCAATGCCCTGAAGCAACTCTTTGAGCGCACACTTGCCATTGCACCACCGGGTGCACCCGACGGTCTGGCCCTGCTTGATGGTAATCGACGCAAACAGTTGGAAGTTCGAGGACCACGCCTGCTCTCCATTGTTCTGCCTGCAACACCGACCGAGGCGGTTCGGCTGGCCCAGGAAGAAAACAAAGCCAAAATCGTCACCGTTGCCACCACGTTGGGCGAACTTGTACAAGCCATTGTTCCCCTGCACCTCTCCACCCCTGACCACGCCCTCTTCTTTCTGGTCACTACTCTGCTTATTCCCTCCAAAAAAATTATCTTGATGCATACCGTTTCTCAGGGAATAACCGATTATCAACAACTGGTCATGCTGAAGGCACCTATCAAGCTCAGCCTGATTATCATGTTGCTGATCATTACTTTGTTGATTCTTTTCGGCGCCATTTGGTTCGGCTTTTATATCGCCCGGACCCTGACCGGTCCAATCAACAAACTCGCTCTGGCAACACGCAGGGTGGCCGACGGTGACCTTGATTTCACTCTGGAAAAAGAATCCGATGACGAAATGGGTCTGCTGGTTGACTCATTTAACAAAATGACGGCCGACCTCCTTGCCGGCAACAGGGAACTGGCTCAGGCGCACGAGGCTCTGCAGCAAAGCACCTCCATCTCTGAGCAGCGTCGCCAGTACCTGGAAACCATCCTGAAAAATGTTGCCGCCGGTGTTATCGCCATCAATGAAAAATATATTATCACCACCGTCAACGCATTTGCCGAACAGTTGTTGGGAATCAACCCGGATGATTTCCTTGGCAAGGACTTCCACGAAATTCTTGCCCGTTCCCATGTTATGGTTCTTGAAGATTTTCTTCGGGAACTGCACGAATCAAGAAAGCATTCCATTGAACGCCATATGCGCCTGACGATTCGCCCCGGCGAAACCCTGTCCCTGCTGGTCAATGTGACACGAATGTTTGACGACGAAGGCGCATCCATCGGCTATGTCATCGTTTTTGACAACCTGACCAATCTGGAAAAAGCGCAGCGGCTTGCCGCCTGGCAGGAAGTGGCTCGTCGTATCGCCCATGAGATCAAAAATCCGCTCACTCCAATCCAGTTATCAGCACAGAGACTTCGCAAGCGTTATCTGAACTCCATACCCGACAACAAGGCCATATTTGACCAGTGCACGGCCACGATTATTACCCAGGTTGATGAGATTAAACGGTTGGTAAGTGAATTTTCCGATTTTGCCCGTATGCCGAGGGTCAGAAAGAAAAAGAGCGATCTTACGGCCATTGTCAGAGATACCCTGATTCTCTATCGGGAAGGACATAAACATATCGAATTTTCCACTGATATTGATGCGAATATTCCACCTTTTTCCTTTGATCCGGTCCAGATCAAACGGGTGCTGATCAACCTGCTCGACAATGCGGTCGGCGTACTGCCTGAAGGTGGTGACATTCATATCACTCTTGGCCGCCGACAGGACTGCGTCATTATGTCCGTTGCCGACACCGGGCCCGGCATCACCGAACACGTAAAAACCCGGCTTTTTGAACCCTATTTTTCAACCCGGAAATCAGGCACCGGCCTGGGCCTTGCTATTACTCATACCATTATTGCCGAACATAACGGCACGATTCTCGTGCGTGACAATGTGCCTTCGGGTTCTATCTTTACGGTTGAGCTCCCTCTGAATTCCTGATATTATCGGCTAGGTAGAATGGAGGGGATATCAGATAATCCATCCCTGATCCATGAATTGTTAAAAACCATCCCCTCGCACACAGCCGGCCACGCGAAAACCATGCCTGACGAAACCATCCTTATCATTGATGATGAAGCCCCTATCCGGGAGGCATTGTCCGGTATTCTTGCCGATGAAGGTTTCCAGTCACTGACGGCAGCCTCTGCAGAAGAAGGCATCTCCCTGCTTGCCGGCAATTCAATCCCCCTTGTTCTCCTTGATATCTGGATGCCTGGGATGGATGGTCTTGAGGCCTTAAAAATCATCAAAAAACGATATGATCCGGTGGTCATTATGATCTCCGGTCATGCTACCATTGAAACGGCTGTTCAGGCAACCCGGGATGGGGCCTTTGATTTTATTGAAAAGCCGCTTTCCTATGATAATGTTATCCTCTCCATATCAAACGGTCTGCGCCTGGCGTATCTTGAAAAAGAAAACAAGCTGCTCCGAGCGGCAGGTCCGGAGCAAAAAGACATTACCGGCTCATGCCCCGCCGTACTCAGGCTCAAACAGCAAATAGAAATGGTCGCCCCTACTGATGCCTCGGTTCTCATTTTAGGCGGACACGGCACCGGCAAGGAACTGGTCGCACAAACTATCCACCGATTATCATCGCGCTGCAAACATCCACTCGTTGAGGTTAACTGTGCGGCAATTCCCGACGAACTCATTGAATCCGAACTCTTCGGCCATGAAAAAGGTTCCTTTACCGGCGCCACTGAAAAACGACAGGGAAAATTTGATCAGGCCGACGGCGGCACTCTGTTCCTCGATGAAATCGGTGACATGAGTCTGAAGAGCCAGGCCAAAGTTTTGCGCATTCTCCAGGAACAACGGTTTGAACGGGTAGGCGGATCGAAGACCATCCATGTCGATGTTCGGATCCTGGCGGCAACCAATAAAAACCTTAATGACGAGATCAATGCCGGAAATTTCCGCCCGGATCTTTTCTATCGCCTTAATGTTGTTCCCATACTGGTTCCCGACCTGGCGGAGCGCCGGGAAGACATTCCCGAACTGATCAAAAAATTTCAAAACCAATTTCAAAAAAAGGGTCTGGGAAAGAAGAAATTCTCTCAAGAGACTATCAGTCTTCTCATGCAACATGACTGGCCGGGCAACATCCGGGAACTGAAAAACATGGTGGAACGCTTACTCATCATGAGCCCGGAACAGATTATTCGACCTCAGGACGTGCAAATGCTTCTCAGCGGAGCAGTTGATCAGACACGACTAATGCCCGAAATCAACACCGATTACCTGGGACTTCCGTTCAAAGAGGCAAGAAAACGTTTTGAGCATGATTATCTCAAAGCAAGACTTATTGAAAACAAGGGCAATATTTCAAAAACCGCCCAGCAAATCGGTATGGAACGAAGCCACCTCCATAAAAAAGTCAAAGCCCTGGCCATAGAGATTGAAAGCACAAAAAAAGAATAGGTGGAGCAGGCGATCAGGCCGGTGTTCCCCGGCACATGCCTTTTCCATCCCGAACACTTTTTCATGAAGAAACATTTTCAATCCGAAAATCGCCCACGAAATAATGCCGATCCGGGCTATCGTCATCGTTCGAAGTCTACGCTTATCTGTTGTGGCTGAGACGTTAAAATTTGGTCCAGCCATGCTGATTCATCCAAAAAACTTCCCAGGAGGAAGCAGATGATTTTCCCCGAATACAGACCACGCCGCATGCGACGAAATACCACACTGCGAGCAATGATCCGCGAAACCAGGCTGTCTGCTTCGCAGATGATATATCCCCTGTTTATCATCCCCGGTAAGGGAAAAAGAGAGCCGGTCCCGTCCATGCCCGGAGTGGACCGTATTTCCGTGGACCAGCTGAAACAAGAGGCCGCTTCCTGCATGAAAGTCGGTATCAACTCCGTGATCCTCTTTGGCCTGCCTGAAAAAAAGGACGGCATCGGATCCGGGGCCTATGCCAACAACGGTATCGTCCAGCAGGCCATCAAAGAGTTGAAAAATACGGTTCCGGAGATGAATGTTATTACAGATGTCTGTCTCTGTGAATATACGGACCACGGCCATTGCGGATGCCTGATCGGCCATGAGGTAGACAATGACGCCACCCTTGAGCTGCTTGCCAAAACCGCCTTGTCCCATGCCCGGGCCGGTGCCGATATGGTAGCGCCCTCGGACATGATGGACGGCAGGATCAGTGAAATCCGCTCAGCCCTGGATGAAAATGGATTCCATATGGTGCCGATCATGTCCTATGCCGTTAAATATGCATCCGCCTTTTACGGCCCGTTCCGGGACGCTGCCGACTGTGCGCCCCAGTTCGGTGACCGCCGCAGCTATCAGATGGACCCGGCCAACAGCCGTGAAGCTCTACGGGAGGCGACCCTTGACGTTGAAGAGGGAGCCGATATTCTCATGGTCAAACCGGCTGTTGCCTACCTTGATATAATCAGCAGGCTACGGGATGAATTTGATCTACCGATAGCCGCCTATCATGTCAGCGGTGAATATGCCATGATCAAGGCTGCGGCCGAAAAGGGATGGATTGATGGTGAACGGGTGATGGCGGAAACACTGCTCTCCATCCGCCGGGCGGGCGCGGATATTATTATTACTTATTTTGCCAAGGATATGGCAAAACTGTTACGTGAACAAAGGGAATAATACGAAAGGAGTTTTACAACCAAAATCGTTTAAGAGAGAAGATTCATCCTGTTTCCGGCTGCTTCGGCACGGTTCTTTGTGCACCAGGGACACCGAAACCATAACAAAACCATGCTGGCTGCACCAAAGGTATCGGCGGCAATATCCAGGATATCCGGTGTGCGGCCGGGAACGAACGACTGGTGCCATTCATCGCTTACGCTTCAACGCTAATCAGAATTGACCCACCCCTTCCTGTCAGCACCTCGGTTTTTCTCTTGAAAAATCTCTGAAGTTTTTTTCTCCCATTTTTTCTCAATACTGTTTTTCCATAACTGTTTGATATCGCAATATTCCTTGAGTTGTTCACAATTCAAGGAGATTGGTGATGTGTAAGCATAAACGGTGCCGGAACAAAGACTGTGGAGTGCTCTTTGTTCCATGCAGGCAGGTGCCCGGCCAGGAGTACTGTTCCAGGAGAGAATGCCAGCAGGCCAGGAAAAGGGAATGGAACAGGAAAAAACTTGCCTCGGATCCGGACTATAAAGAGGCCAGGGAGCAGGCGCAGAAGAGATGGAAGGAGAAGAATCCTAATTACTGGAAAGAATATCGTGCCCGTCACCCGGAATACACCCGGAAGAATCGTCAGCAGCAAAGGCGCAGGAACCGAAAACGACGGCAAAACCCATCAGTAAGCAAAATTGCAAAGACGGACGAGTCAGATTTAAGAAAAAATGAATTAACAGGTAGATACAAAATTATCCCAATACATGCAGGCAAGGTTGTAAAGACGGACGAGTGTATTGTTGAAATCACAGCTATTTCCAGTGGATATTGTTGTTTTTGTGATTGATTGCAAAGATAGGACTAGATGTTTTTTCATCTGGCTTCCTGGTAAAAAGGGGCCATGAATACCGAAAACCTGATCAGAGAAGTTGATTTTCATCTCCTGGTTCTGCGCTACAGCCACACCAGAATACAGGACCAAAAGGCGTTACACCGGATGCAGAACTCGATCAATACCTACGGACAGATAGTCCCGGCTCTGGTGACCAGTGAGAAAGACAGATTTGTCCTGATCGATGGGTATCTCAGGTAAGAAGCATTAAAGGCCTGTGGTCGTGACTGCCTCAAGGTTCAGCTGGTGGAGGGGGAACCTGATTCACTGATCAATCTGTTGGTAACAAACGATGACCGGCAGATGGAAGCCATTGAACAGGCGGGCCTGATTCAGGAGCTGCACCATCGTTTCAACTATTCTTTCTCCGAAATAGCCAGGCGGCTGGGAAAAGATAAAGGCTGGGTCAAGCGCAGACTGGATCTTGTTGAATCACTGCCGGAGAAGGTCATGGGAGCGGTTATGAAGGGCTCGGTATCCAGCTGGGCGGCAAGCCGTGTGCTGGTGCCGTTGTCGCGCGCCAACGAGCAGGATTGTCTTGATCTGACCAGAAAGATTGTTGCCGATCCTCTTTCCACAAGGGAACTCGTCTGTCTTTACGACCATTACAGGAAATCGGTGAGAACCGTCCGTGACCGAATTATTGCTGAGCCCCGGTTGTTCATTAGAACCGTCAAAGAGCAGGAACACCAGAAACAGGGAAAACAGCTCAATGATGGTCCTGAAGGAAAGTGGTTCAAGGATATCCGCATTGTCTGCCACATCCTGAAACGACTGCAAACTGGATCAGATATCATGCTGGACAGTCAGTGCCGTCGTCGATGTCGGATCTGGCTGAATAGTGCAGAGAAGGCGATTATTGAACTTAAAGAACAGGCAAAGAACCATGATAACCCCGGCATACCGGCAGACCATTCTTGAGATGGCACATAAGGGTGTAGGCATCCGCGCAATCAGCCGGATGTTGAAGATATCCAGAAATACTGTTCGGGGTGTCCTTAAACAGGGTGACCCGCATGCACCGGTGAAAGAATCGAAGTATGACCGGCACCTGCCCATCATAAAGGATCTGCTGCGTGAGTGTCGGGGTAATGCGGTACGGGTCCGGGAAGAGCCGGCATCACGCCATGATATTCACATTCCTTACCAGAGCCTGACCTGGATCATCAGGAAAGAAAACCTGGGTGCCGGAAAGAAAAAGCGAGCCGGTGAATATGTGTTTGAACCGGGGGAAGAGATGCAGCATGACACCTCTCCCCACAATATTATCCTGGGAGCACGTAAAATAAAGGCGCAGTGCGCAGCCCTTGTGCTTGCCTACAGTCGGAGGATTTATGTCCAGTATTATCCCTGCTTCACCCGTTTTGAATGCAGGGTGTTTCTGGCAAAGGCCTTTGAATACATGGACGGCACTGCCGGCAAGTGCATTATCGATAATACCCATGTGATCGTTGCCGATGGTGTCGGTCCGGATGCCCTTATTACTCCGGAGATGGAGCACTTCGGCCGAATGTATCAGACACGATTTGAACCGCACTGGCTCAACAAACCCGACAGGAAGGCCAGAGTGGAGAGGCCCTTCCATTACATTGAAAACAATTTTCTGTCCGGCCGGACCTTCACTGACTGGCAGGATATCAATACTCAGGCGATCGACTGGTGCAACAAGGTGTCAAATCAAAAGCATAAGCGGTCGCTGGGAATGAGTCCGGATGCGGCATACATCATGGAAAAGCTCAGTCTGAACCCATTGCCTCCTGTGGTGCCGCCGGTCTACAAGAGCTATTACCGGGTCGTTGATATCCAGGGGTATGTCCATCTGGAAACCAACCGTTACTCCGTGCCCCATAACCTGGTGGGCGCCAGACTGGAAGTGCAGAAACACTGGGACAAGGTGTTGATCTACAACAAGCAGGCCATGGTGGCTGAACATACACGAATACTGGAGAAAAGGGATAGCAGATCAACTTTGCCCGGGCATCATCCGCCATTACACCGCAAGGACGCCAACCTGGGGCCCTGCAGGGAAGAGGTGTTACTCACCGGTGATAATCAGGAGCTGGATTGCTATGTGCAAAACCTCAAGAAAAGAAGCAGGGGCCGGGGGGTCCTGAACCTTCGTCGTCTGTTAAATCTTCAGCGTAGCTACCCTGGCGAACCGTTCATGGCCGCAGTCAGTACGGCTCTGCAATATGGTCTTTACGACCTGGCCAGGCTGGAAAAAATCATCCTTGATAACACTGCCGGGGACTTTTTTGATCTGACATGAATGATGCAATAAACAGACTCATCGAAGAGCTGAAGTTTAAAGGTATGGCCGGGGTTATAGATCAACAGGTTGCCCTGGCCGAGAGCGGCAGCTCTGTCCAGGATATTATCTGTAACCTGCTCAGAGAGGAACTGCGTTATCGTCAGGAACGAAGCCTGGTCAATCGTATCCGTAACGCGAAAATGCCCTGGGACTGGACGCTCAACTCCTTTCCCTTTG
>WGCP01000417.1 GCA_015493715.1 Desulfobulbaceae bacterium | reverse complement strand
GTGGGCGCAACCTTTCAGACCGAGGACGGATTTGTTCTCATTGATTATAAACGCTGTGTCGGCTGCGGCTATTGCGTCCAGGCCTGTCCCTATTCGGTTCGCTTTATCAATCCTGAAACAAAAACCGCTGATAAGTGTACTTGGTGCTATCATCGGGTGCGCAAGGGTTTGTTGCCTGCCTGCGTCAATGTATGTCCGGTACAAGCGCGTAAATTTGGCGATTTGAACGATCACGAATCGGAAGTGTATAAAATTTTGCACCAGCCGCATGTAATCTCGGTTTTAAAACCGGGTATGGGCAATAAACCGTCGCTCCATTATGTGGGCCTGCGAAGGGAGGTGGTCTGATGAGTCCGGAACACGGAGCAGCGGTGGCAACCGCCTTAACCAATTATGTATTTCCCAATGATATCGATGTACTCTGGTCATTGATGATCGTACTTTATCCCTATATTACTGGTATTGTGGCCGGGGCCTTCATTGTTTCTTCGCTCTACCATGTTTTTCATATTGAATCATTGAAACCCGTTTCCAGATATGCCCTGGTTTTTGCCTTGGCATTTCTCGCCTTTGCAACCGTTCCTCTTTTGAATCATCTCGGTCATCCGGAGCGGGCGATGAATATGATGCTTACCCCGAGTCCCACTTCGGCCATGGCCGGATTCGGCTATATCTATTCCGCCTATGCGGTTGTCCTTATTCTTGAGATTCTATTCATTTACCGACCGCCCCTGGTCGCCCTGAAAAAAAAGGCGCACGGCGGCATGAAACTGCTCTATGGTATCCTGACCATGGGCAGCGATAATCTGTCGCCCGAGGCCCTGAAGGTTGATCATAAGATTACCGCCTTTCTCGCCGCCATCGGTATCCCCATGGCCTGTACCCTGCATGGATATGTCGGCTTTATCTTCGGGGGCGTCAAGGCCAATCCCATGTGGGCCACGCCGCTTATGCCGGTCATCTTCCTGCTCTCGGCCAGTGTGTCCGGAATCGCCGGTATTATTCTCTCCTATATTGTTATACGAAAGTATTCCAACAAATCCATTGATATGGACTGCGTCCGGACCCTGATCAAGTTTCTCTGGGGCTGTTTTATTCTTGATTTCGTCTTTGAGATGCTTGAACTCTTTTCCCATGCCTACATGGCGACCCACCACTGGGAAGCGCTGCGGGATCTCTATATGGGGCCGCTGTACTGGAGTTATGTCGTGGCCCAGATTGGAATTTTCTCCCTGATCCCCTTTGTTGCCCTGGGTATTCTTTCCCTCGTCAAGTTTTCAGATAAATTTGTGATGAAGTGGGGTTCGATCCTTTCCGCCATGATTCTTGTCCAGGTTTTACTCATGCGCTGGAATGTAGTTATCGGGGGGCAGTTGATGTCAAAAAGTGAACGGGGACACGCGGTCTTTCATCCCGGATTTTTCACCAAGGAGGGTATCATCGTCTCCGCAGTTATAATGGTTCTGCCTATCGTCTTTCTCTGGCTGCTCGGCAAGGTCTTTCCCTTTTGGCTTGACGACGATCCGGCAGTGGAGGGGCAGTCTGTCTGACAGGTTGAAAAAGTGTTTGCGGAAAAATACGTCAAAAGGAAAAGGAGGGTATGCGCGTTGAAGACATGGTGGGAGTAGGGCGGTCCAATGAAGTCTGCTGGTGGTTCGAGGAACGAACTGCCCGGTTTTGTAGTGTAATTTGAGGTTCATATCAGGAGGAAACTGAATGAAACATTTGAAAAAAGCATTTTGTATTGCGGTCCTCGGACTTTTTGCTGCCGGATCGGCCTTTGCCACCACCGAGCAGTCAAAAAATACCCAGGACCCGGCAATCAAGGTAATGAATGTGAAATGCATTAATTGCCATTTGAAAGAAAACAATTCTCTGGTGCAGCAGTGGAAACATTCTCCTCATGCCGCCGCCCAGGATGGACAGATCGGTTGTTATAACTGTCATGCGGCGGCCAAGGGTGACGAGTTTGGCTATAATCATGAGGGTGCCTTTATTAAGACTATTATATCGCCGCTGGACTGTAAGTTCTGTCATGAGCGGGAAGTAAAAGAGATGGTCAACTCGCACCATGCCACCGCCGGTGAGATCATGGCCTCGCTGGACAACGTTATCGGCGAGGTGATCTGCTCCATGCCCGGCACCAAGGCTGATGCCGTCAACGGTTGCTGGCAGTGTCACGGCGGTATCATTAAAGCTCTTAGAGATAAAAACGGCAAACCGCTTCACCGCGAGACCGGCGCCGTCATGATCGATCCGATGACCTGGCCGAACACCGGCATCGGTCGGCTCAATCCGGATGGTTCCAAGGGTTCCTGCATGGCCTGCCACTCCAAGCACTCTTTTCGGGCGTCCGTATCCCGGCAGCCCGAGAACTGCGGCAAGTGCCATCTTGGCCCTGATCATCCGCAAAAGGAGATCTACGAAGAGTCCAAGCATGGTATTGCGTATTATTCAGCGCTCCGAACCTCAGGGGCCAATGGGATGAATATCCTGAAGAACGGTACCTGGGTACTGGGGAAGGATTATTACACAGCGCCTACCTGTTCCACCTGTCACATGGGAGCTTATGTCAAATTGGACGGCGGCATTGCCCAGAACACCCATAATGTCGGGGATCGCATTTCCTGGACCCTGCGGCCGAAAATTTCCGTTAAGTTGAACCGGGCAATATTTGCCGACGGCACGGTTACGGATATTCCAGGCGACATCCCGCCCCAGGTTGGACAGAAGGCCACCTATAAAACCTATGTCGTTCAGGACGGTAAGTTTAAAAAGGTCCAGGCGGTGAAACAGGTCGTTAAGGTTCTCTCCTGGGAAGACCGCCGCAATAACATGAAGGGTGTCTGCAAGTCCTGTCATGGCATGCAGCAGGTCGAGGGGTTCTACAAACAGTTCGATTCTCTGGTCGTGACCTATAATGATAAATTTGCCAAACCGACCCAAAAGCTGTATGGCATGGCCAAGAAAGATGGCCTGATCAAAGGCTCTCCCTTCCACTCAAAGCTGGGCTGGACCTGGTTTGAAATCTGGCATCATGAGGGGCGTCGTACCCGTCACGGCGCTGCCATGATGGGGCCGGACTATGTTCACTGGCATGGCCTGTATGAAGTCGCCAGGCATTTTTACTATGAGTTCATCCCTGAGCTGATGAAACTGGCTAAAGAGCACAACATGACCGCCAAGTATGAAAAGGCCGTCAATGAGATTCTTGCCAGGCCGGAGCACCAGTGGTATAAGAAAGGCTTTAGTGAGGCCACTATGTCTGCAATCAAGGCGGAGCAGACCGAACGATACGGAGAAAAGAAGTAACCGTTTCGGTTATTTTTTATTAGTTATCGCCCCGGTTCCCGGCATGGGAACCGGGGCTTTTTATTCGGGAGGTTTTTTAACAATGATCGATCAACATCGACGACGTAGTCCCCGGCTGTTTTTCTGTCTGTTGCTCTTGTCCACTTTGCTGTCGTCTCTTCCCGCCATGGCTGAAATAACCGGAGAAAATCCAGCTGCAGATGTTGCGCAACTTAATCTGGGGCTTCAAGGCTATAGTATTGGGAAAAAACTCACCATCGCGCAGAAAAAAATAGCCAGGGCTCATCCTGGTCAAAAAGCCTATGCCGGGACCTATAAATTTGTCGACCAGGATCTCTTTGTGGTTGTGGAAAAGAAAACCGATTCCGTGCTTGCCATGTATAAACGGGTTCCACGCGCAGACAAAAAACAATTAAAAGCCATGGTGGCCGCCTTGATGGATCGATTTGGTCTGCCGACTGCAATGGCCCATGAAAAGATCGTTTATTGGGCGTATAACAGGCATGGCGCTATTTCGGAAGAGGATTTTGAACGGGCAAAAAAGAATAAACAGATTCCCGGACTTGGTATTATCGCCACCGTAAAGCTCAATTCGGAAATAGCAATTACCCCCGATAAAGGAAAGGGCAAAGAAAAAAACAAGACGTCCAAATCGACTGTGGTAAAACAACCTGCAACAGGAACCGTTTATTTTATTGTCACCTCCGATCCCCTGGTAAAAGCCTTTCTATCGCATAAATAAGTCTTATAAGAGTCGTAAAAACAATTAATTGTAAGGAAAACTGAAAGTTCGTTGCTCGGGTTTGACTTTTTTCTCCCTGTCGGCTATATTTTTCCGGTTCTGATGGCTGCTGTCTTCCCAGCGGGAAGCCAGGTCAGCCTTTTTCATTTGTACAGGGTGCGCGAGGGTGTTGCAGAACGCCTGTTTTTTATGCACGTAACGAATTTATGAGGAGATTGCCATGGCCAGCGTGGTGGTGGTTGGCACCCAATGGGGTGATGAGGGAAAAGGGAAAGTTGTTGATCTGCTGACAAATTATGCCGACTGTGTCGTCCGTTTTCAGGGCGGTAACAATGCCGGTCATACATTGGTTGTGGACGGGAAAAAATATATTTTTCATATTATTCCCTCGGGTATTCTCTATCAGGAAAAGACCTGTATGATCGGCAATGGCGTGATCATCGACCCTGGCGTACTCCTGCAGGAGATGGATGAACTCCGGGAAAAGGGATTGCCCGTTACCCCGGAACGCCTCATGATCAGCGAAAATGCACATCTTATTATGCCCTATCATAAGATGCTCGATCATGCCCGTGAAGCCTCCCTTGCAAAGGGAAAGAAAATAGGTACTACCGGTCGCGGTATCGGACCCTGTTATATGGATAAAGTTGGGCGAGTCGGCATCAAGGCCGGTGATTTCCTGGATTGGGGACAACTCCTTGATAAGTTACAAGCCAATATTGAGGAAAAGAATTTTTATCTGACCAAACAGTATAATGCCGAACCCGCTTCGTTTGACGAAATCAAGGCTGAGTTTGAAAAGTATGCCGATACGCTCTCTTCATTTATCGGAAATGTCTCCGTTGCCCTGGATACGGCCCGCAAGGCCGGAAAAAATGTCCTGTTCGAGGGCGCCCAGGGAACTCAGCTTGACATCGATCACGGGACCTATCCTTTTGTGACTTCATCGAACACCATTGCCGGTAATGCCTGCATAGGTTCCGGTTTTGGTCCAGCCCATATTGACGAGGTGATCGGGATCCTCAAGGCATATACCACCCGGGTCGGAGAAGGTCCTTTTCCGACCGAACTCCCCGAAGGCGATCCCATCGGTGATGCATTACAGAAAAAGGGTGGAGAGTTCGGTGCAACCACCGGCCGTCGCCGTCGCTGCGGCTGGCTGGATATGGTGGTGGCTTCCGATGCCGTACGATTAAATGGGTTGACCGGCCTGGCTATTACCAAACTTGATGTTCTTTCCGGGCGGAAGAAACTCAATATTGCCCGTAAATATACGGTTGATGATGAAGAGTTTACCTGTATGCCCGGAAATATCAGAAAAACGATTAAAGCCAAGCCTGTCTATGAAGAGGTCGGCGGTTGGGAGCAGGATATCAGCGGGGTTCGTTCTTATGAAGATCTGCCGCAGGAGGCCAGGGATTATGTTAAACGCATTGAAGATATCTCAGGCGTTGCCCCTGTCATCGTATCCGTCGGTCCGGATCGGGAAGAGACGCTGCTTCTGCGAAATCCATTTGAACGATCCTGAAATCAGGTCCATGGATGGACTTGCCAATTCATATAAAATGATTACAGAATAAGAGTATCCAGCGTAGATGGACCGTATCGGAGAGATCGGACTGCTGTCGCCTGCGCCAACATTGTCTGGAGAAAATACTTATGGCTCGTATTACAGTAGAAGATTGCCTTGAAACCGTTGGCAATCACAACCGATTTTCCCTTATTCACCTGGCGGTTGAACGACTCCGCCAGCATCGGAAGGGTGAACCGTTCCTGGTTTCAGGGAAAAACAAGGAAATTGTCATGACACTGCGTGAAATTGCCGCCGGAAAAGTCACCTTTGACAATATTTTTGAACTGCCCGAAGAACGAAAAACATTAGAGGCCCAGCGTGTTGCGGCCCAGGAGAGTGAGGCTGCGGCTGAATCAGCGCCTGAGTGATGGTGTCGTAAAAACTTCGATCTACAGCGTCCTGTGCCGGGATGATTCGCAACATACTGCTCTACGGAACTAGCCCTTCCAGGTGCTTAGCTGTTATTTATGTTTTTACTTAGCCATCTCGAAACAAGTCGTGGATTTTTACGAGTTCATCCTGAATGTCAATGATGCGGAAAACTCCAATCGGTAGGTTATGAAGAAGTGTTATTATGAAATTCTCGGTGTCTCCCGGGATGCCGGCGGCGAGGTGATTAAAAAATCATATCGTAAGCTGGCAATGAAGTATCATCCAGATCGTAATCCCGGAGATGCCGAAGCCGAGGCCTGTTTTAAAGAAGCGGCCGAGGCCTATGAAGTGTTGAGTGATTCCGGAAAAAGACAGCTTTATGATACCTATGGCCATGAGGGCCTGAAAAACACCGGCTATCACGGTCCGGGATCCAGTGAAGATATTTTCTCCCATATGAGTGATATCTTTGGTGATTTGTTTGGGTTCGGCAATCGAAGACAGCGGGACCCCAATGGCCCTGTTCAAGGTGATGACCTTCGTTATGATCTTGAAATAACATTCATGGAAGCCGTGCATGGGGTAGAACGCGAGATCGAAATTACAAAAAGGGAAACCTGCTGGACCTGCGAAGGGTCCGGTGCCCGGCCGGGCCACAGACCCCAGACCTGCCCGAGTTGCGGCGGTCGTGGACAGGTGATACGTTCACAGGGATTTTTCCAAGTCAGTTCCACCTGCCCGCAATGCCATGGCAGTGGGCAGGTCATCAGTGAGCCTTGTGCGGATTGCAATGGTTCAGGCCTGGTCAACCGCGCTAAAAAGGTCAATCTGAAGATTCCTGCCGGTGTTGACAGTGGTTCCAGAATGCGTCTTTCCGGTGAAGGAGAGGGAGGACGTCGGGGTGGTCAGTCCGGGGACCTTTATATCGTTATTCATGTCGACGCCC
The DNA here is from genome assembly GCA_015493715.1 of Desulfobulbaceae bacterium. Taxonomy (GTDB): domain Bacteria; phylum Desulfobacterota; class Desulfobulbia; order Desulfobulbales; family Desulfobulbaceae; genus DRLX01. The sequence continues at coordinate 6,408 of WGCP01000417.1, read as the reverse complement.
ATGATTTTTTCCAACGTGACGGCCAGACCATTTATCTCAAATGTCCCCTGTCAATGGTCCGGGCAGCTTTAGGCTGTGAGATTGAAGTTCCTACCATTGACGGCTCCTCAAGCTTGAAGATTCCTGAAGGGACTCAGTCCGGACATCATTTTACGTTACGGGGCGAAGGCGTGGTCAGCCTGCGGAGCCGAAGACGAGGCGACATGATCGTTGAAGTGCAGGTGCAGACGCCGACCGGGTTGAGCAAGCAGCAACGAGAGCTGCTCTGTGAGTTTGATGATCTCTGTTGCGAGGAGGAAGAGGAGGGTTTCTTTTCCCGTCTCTTTCATGGTCATCTGGGCAAGCAAAAAAATAAGCAGACCGAAAAATCAAAGTAGAAGTTTGCGGAGATTTATTCATGAAAGAAAATTCCGTGTTGACCCATTTTGACAGTGCCGGCAACGCCAGAATGGTCGATGTAAGCGCCAAGAAAGAAACCGTTCGCCGAGCCACCGCCGCTGGCCGGATAACAATGTCTGCGCAGGCATATACGATGGTTCGGGCCGGTTCAATGAAGAAAGGCGATGTGCTTGGTGTTGCCCGTATCGCCGGTATTATGGCAGCGAAAAAGGTGGACCAGCTGATTCCGCTTTGTCATCCTCTGGCCATTACCGGTATAGATGTCCTTTTTAATTTTGTTGACGAAGAGAGCGCTGTTGAAATTGAGGCAACTGTCGGCATTACAGGTAAAACCGGCGTAGAGATGGAGGCATTAACGGCTGTTTCGGTTGCAGCCCTTACCATTTACGATATGTGCAAGGCCGTTGATAAGGCCATGGTTATATCCGATATCCGCTTGCTCAAGAAAAGCGGTGGCAAGAGTGGGGAATTTATTCGACCTGAGGATGCCGGCAAAAAATGATTATCCAATCCAGTTTATTCCAGGATAATTATTTTTCCATCATCCTTAGTGACAAACCTTCCGGGTGCGGCATTGAGAACGTCGACCGTGATGGATATTCAGGTATGGGACAGGTAATATTCCTGGGTTACAATCAAATGATTTATTGACTGCTTTTAAATGAGTGCATTCGGTGAAAATAAAACCGGAGACGGTTATGAAGGATAATGAACTGAAAAAACTCAAGCAACAGCTTGAGGCAATGAAACAGGGTATTTATGCCGATGTCGAAGCAACCCTATCCGAGATGAACGCCCAGGCCGGGAATATTCCCGACCCCAATGATCGGGCTACCGTGGAGTCGGATCGTAGTTTTGAGCTCCGCCTTAGGGGACGCGAGCGGAAACTTATGGAAAAGATTAATGAAGCCCTGGCGCGCATCAAAGGCGGCACCTATGGTGTCTGCCAGGAATGCGGGGGAAAAATATCCGTTAAACGACTTGAGGCGCGGCCGGTGGCTGAACTCTGTATAGAGTGTAAAACTCTGCAGGAACAGCAGGAAAAGGAACAGGGCCGGTAACCGGTATGCCTGAATTACGCAAAGATCCCATCCTCGGCCGTTGGATTATTATTGCCCAGGAACGGGGAAAGCGGCCCACGGATTTCATTATTGAAGATGTTGAGACCAAGGGGGGGTTTTGTCCTCTCTGTCCCGGCAATGAAAAAACCACCCCGCCCGAGGTTCTTGTCTATGGACGTGAACCGGGCATGCCGCCGAATTCTTCAAGTTGGCGGCTTCGCGTCGTCCCCAATAAATATCCCGCCCTGGTCATCGAAGGAGACCTTGACAAGCAGGGAGAGGGTCTCTATGACCGTATGAACGGTATCGGCGCGCATGAGGTCATTGTCGAAAGCCCGAGCCATAGCGACCGATTTGCCTATCTGCCGCATGAACAGATGATCCTGACGTTCCGGGCCTTTCAGGCGCGCATCCGTGATCTCTCCCAAGACCCCCGTTTTCGCTATGTCATGGTGTTTAAAAATTTCGGCAAGGCCGCCGGCGCCTCTCTTGAACATTCCCACTCCCAGCTGGTGGCCCTGCCGGTGTTGCCACGCATGGTCGTTTCCGAGCTTGACGGCAGCCTTTCCTATTTTAAATATAAAGATCGTTGTATTTTCTGTGACATTATCCGCCAGGAAATTCAGCAGAATGTTCGCCTGGTCTGCGAAAACGATGACTTTGTCACCTTGACGCCGTTTGCACCCAGGACTCCCTTTGAGATGTGGATCATGCCTCGGCACCACAACTCTTCCTATATCGAACAGTCTGATCACACGCTTTCCGCTCTGACCGAAATATTTTCCGAGACGCTTCGTCGGCTCGATGGTTGTATTCCGGGCATACCGTACAATTTTGTTCTCCATACCCAACCGCTCAGATCCAAGCTGCTCGACCATTATCACTGGCATTTTGAAATTGTTCCCAAGGTAACCAGTATTGCAGGATTTGAGTGGGGATCCGGGTTTTATATCAATCCAATGCCCCCTGAGGATGCCTGTCGGTATCTGAGGGCGGTGGAACTTTAGGAGGAATCAGTGGCTACAAAAAAAATACTCCTGGTTGATGATGAAGAGGGTATTCAGCTTTTATATCGGGAAGAATTTGAAGACGAAGGTTTTTCCGTTGCGTCGGCCTATAACGGAGAAGAGGCACTCAAGTTTTTCAAAGAGGATCCGCCCGATCTCGTCATTCTTGATATCAATATGCCGGGGATGAACGGTATAGAGGTGCTGCGGCAGATGAAGGAGATGAAGCCTGACCTGCCGGTAATACTCAGTTCCGCTTATCAGGAATATAAGCAGGATTTCGGTACCTGGGCTTCGGAGGAATATATCGTCAAATCCGCCAATATGGATGAACTGAAAGCCGCTATTCATAAATATCTTGATGATTAGTTGGAATAATTGCCTGCCGCAGCCCCGATTCATATAGCTTAATTTTTTTACCCTCCCTCCCTCTTGATCAATGAAGGATATTCAGAATCTGCGCGATCACAGGCGTATAAATATCCGCAAGGTCGGGGTGAAGACGATTTCCTATCCGATCACCGTCCTCGACAGGGCAAAATGTGTTCAGCACACCGTGGCCACGGTGAACATGTATGTCAATCTGCCGCACAGGTTCAAAGGAACCCACATGAGCCGTTTTGTGGAGATTCTCAATCGATTTCATGGCCGATGTAATTTGCATGATTTTCACAGTATTCTTCAGGAGATGAAGGAGAAGCTCGAAGCGGAGGCCGCCCATCTTGAAATTGAATTTCCCTATTTTCCGCAAACGGATCATCCCGGCAGTGATATCGGAATCGACAGGTATCTGTGTCGCATGCACGGCTCTCTGGAACAGGATGATGACCTGGTCCTGGAGATAGATGTACCCATTCATTTGCCCGGCGGTAATCCGGCAAAAGGAGAGTTACCTCGATCCATGGGACGATGGGGACAGGCATCGGTTGCCGTTCGTTTTTATCGCTTTATCTGGATCGAGGAGTTGATTGAACTGGTTGAAGATTCCCTGGCCGAGTATGCTGTAACGGCCGGCTCGGTTGAATCAGTCTGCCGGACTGTGGGCCGTGTTCTTGCCGATCACCCGGATATCCGTTGGTTTCAGGTTATCGTTGAAAATCTTGCCCACGGCTACTCCACCTTTGCCTCAATATCAGAGGATAAGTGTACCGCATCTGCAAGACCTTGAGGTTGAAGGGTCGGTCCGGCTGCCCAAAAGAATAATTAAGCCCGTTGATTTAACCCTAAATCCTGCGGTTGTTCGAATACCGGTTAACTGCAGGGTTTAGGTAAAAGTATTGTCGCCCAATTTCTTCGTTATATTGTAACTATTCAGATAAATATAAAAACCTTACATCTATTTTGGAATGTAACTGCTCAGGAGTGGCCCATATTTGCTTATTTAGGTCTTTGAAGCATATTTGTGCTATTCGAGAAGGCCGAAATGAGCGAAGATGGGGTGCTCCTGAACAGTTACGTTATATTTACCATTTTACCCACCGAATATCATCTAGATGTCAGTGGAAAAAATTTCCGTATGTCTCGGCCATGAATGAAAATCCTGTTACATCAACAAACGTATAACTCACGTTAACTTTTAGAGAAATAAAGAAGAGAATCAATGAATGAATTGCTGTTTGAGATAGGTACTGAGGAAATACCGGCAGGATATATTGGGCCTGCCCTGCGCTTTATGAAGTCTTTTGCCGATCGTTATCTGTCGGATATGGGCCTTGCGCATGGGCGCATTTCCACTGTCGGCACTCCCAGGCGCCTGACATTGATCGTAGATGATCTGCAGGATAAACAGAAGGATACAAAGACCGAACATACCGGCCCTGCATATAAGGCCGCTTATGATAGCGAGGGCAATCCGACAAAGGCCGCTTTGGGTTTTGCCAGGTCAAAAGGGGTTGATGTTGCTGACCTGCAAGTGGTGACAACGAAAAAAGGGGATTATCTGATGGTGGTGGAAGAGATTCCCGGCAAATCTACCCGGGAGCTGCTGCCGGGCTTGCTGCTCAGTCTTATCCATGAAATACCCTTCCCTAAATCAATGCACTGGGCACGGAGTTCATTGGCCTTTGCCCGGCCTTTGCAATGGCTGTTGGCCCTGTATGACGGCAAAGTTATTAACATGGAAATCGAGGGTATTGCCGGCAATGATCAAACTTGCGGCCATCGTTTTATGGCACCGGAATTTTTCAAGGTACAGGATGGTACCGGTTATCTGCAGGCCCTGGAAAATCATTTTGTTATTGCCGATCCTGCGCGTCGGAAAGAGCTTGTGGTGAAGGAGGTGGAACAGGCGGTGCGGGAGAAACAGGCTACTTCCAAGGCGCTTGCCGGCGGCAGAGCACTGCTTGATGAGGGACTCCTGGATACGGTCACCAATTTGGTCGAAATTCCCTGGGGGGTCTGCGGAGAATTTGACGAAAAATTTCTTGTTCTGCCGCGTGAAGCATTGGTCACATCCATGCGGGAACACCAGAAATATTTTCCGGTGATTAACGATAATGGTGATCTGTTGCCGTTTTTTGTTGCAGTCAACAACACGAAAATCGAAAATCGGGAGATGGCCGCAAGTGGCCACGAACGCGTCATTCGTGCCCGACTCGAGGATGGTCTTTTCTTCTTTAACGAGGACAAAAAACAGCGTCTTGAGGACCGGCTGGACAAACTCTCCGGTATAATTTTTCAGCAAAAGCTCGGTACTATGGATGCCAAAAGTAAACGTATGTCCATTCTTGCCGGCAAGCTGGCCCAATTACTGGACCCGGCTGTAAAGGAACAGGCGGTACGAGCTGCACGCCTTGCCAAGGTTGATTTGCTCACGGAAATGGTGGGTGAGTTTCCCTCCCTGCAGGGCGTGATCGGTTGTGAATATGCTCGCCTTGACGGAGAACCGGAAGGGGTCGCCGTCGCTATTGCCGAACAGTACATGCCCATCCGGGCCGGGAGCGAGCTTCCACAAACCATGGTCGGCGCAATTGTCGGCATTGCCGATCGCCTGGACACGCTGGTCGGCTGTTTTGCCATTGGAGAAAAACCAACCGGAAACAAGGACTCCTTTGGTCTGCGCCGCCAGGCAATCGGCCTGATAAACATTATTCGCGGTCTTGATCTCTCTCTGTCGCTGACGGACATGTTGTCGTATGCCCTTGCAGGATATGATGGTGTGATTGAGACCGATTCCGGTGTAGTGGCGGAGGTTGTAACGTTTATCCGTCTGCGATTTGAGAATGAACTTCTTGCAGGCGGCTATGATCAGGATGTCATCAAGGCCGCTACTTCAGTTGGTTTTGATGATCTGCGCGACTGCCTGCTCCGTATCGAGGCGTTGAAAAATATCCGCAGCCGTGAGGCCTTTGTTGTTCTTTCCGGTTCATTTAAACGGATCAGAAATATTACCAAAGAAAATATAACGACCGATGTGCGTGAAGACCTGCTGGTCGAGCAGGCGGAAAAAAAGTTGTATGAAGTCGTTGGGCGTGTCCGCAGCGACGCGCAGCCGTTGATTGATGCGCAGGAATATGACAAGGCCCTGGAAGTCCTCTTGCAGATGAAGGAGCCCGTGGACCGCTTTTTTGATGAAGTGATGGTTATGGCTGATAATGAACGCATTCGGGGCAACCGGCTCAATTTGTTAACCGTTCTTCGAGAGCTGGTCCTGCAGATCGGCGATATTTCCCGTATGCATGTGGAAGATTAATTAATGATGGCGTCGTAAAAACTTCGATCTACTGCGTCGTGTGTTCCGAGGCGATTCACAACATACTACCTGTATAGTTGAGATCCGCCTCGGAACACTACTCCTCGGAGTCTACGCTTCCATGAGAAGGCTTTGTCAAGTAAGTTCGACGTGGCGAACCATTTTTCTCGCAAGACCCTGTAACGTCACGCTTCCATTCGCATTCATTTATGAGCTCAGCCATAAGCTCGATGCATTGTACAATCCGTCG
>WGCP01000416.1 GCA_015493715.1 Desulfobulbaceae bacterium | reverse complement strand
CCCTATCTTCTCGAGGTGAATACCCGTATCCAGGTTGAAAACGATGTCTCCGCCCGCATCAGCTATTTAAACGACATCCATCCAAACCTCATCCGAGAACAGATCCGACTGGCCCTGGGCGAGCCAATGGGGTACAGCCAGGAGGATGTCGAATTTCACGGAGCCAGCATAGAGCTACGTATCGTGGCGGAAAACCCTGCTCGCGATTTCACGCCCTGGATTGGAACAATTACCCGCTTTCAATTGCCGGCCTATGACTGGTCCGCAGTGTACACCCATGTCCCAAGCGACAGGCCCTACCCGATTCCCAGCGAATACGACCCCAATCTTGCCCTTGCCCTGGTCTGGGGAAAATCCATGGAACAGGCCAAAGAACGGGCAAAACAGTTTATTGACAACACGATTATTGAAGGCGAAAGCGGCTCCGGCGACGCCATTTTAACAAACCTGGACTACTTGCGGGACAACCTCAATCGTCTGCTTACTTTCTGATATGCCGACACGACTGAACCTCGCATAATCGTTCTACGATAGGGCGATCTTCTCCCGGCGCTCTGCGCCGATTATGAATAAATTTTCCCTGCCAGTATAAAGAAAAACACGGCATGGACTATATACATATCGACGATATCGTCGAAACATTATGAATGAACTGCTGAAAAATATTCAGAATATCGAACAGCGCATCGGTTGTCTTACCCATATCAAGAACACGGATGACTGGGGAAACCTTTCCATCTTTCATACCAATTGTGAAGAATTAAAAAACCGGCGCTATGACCTGGAAAGCAAAGAATTTGCCGACCGGATTAAAAAACTCAATGCCTCCATCCAATTCCTTGAACAACGATGCGAGAAAAATCTTACCGCAATGGAGCGGGTCCGTATCGTCCGCAACCCGCTGCGCTTTTCCTTCAAGGACATCCTCGAAAACGTCTATGAAGATTACACCGAGCTCGGGGGCCAGGGAGAGTTTAATATAGACCCGGCCATGGTGGTCGCCAAGGCCAACATTGTCCGCAGGATTAAGAAAAAACCATACACGGCCTCGGTCATGGTCATCGGCCAGGAAGTCGGGCATGGCGAGGAATTTCGCAACGGCGGTTCCTGCAAGCCCTGGGGTAATGAAAAGGCCCTGCGTTATATGAAGGTTGCGGAAACCGAGGGTATTCCCATCCATTTTTATATCTTTACTCCGGGTTCTTACCCGGTGGAAGAGTATCCGGGCGCCGCCCAGCAGATCGCCCGCAATCTCTATGCCATGACCAAACTCCGGGTGCCGATGATTTCCGTTATCTCCGAAGGAGGATCCGGCGGGGCCGAAGCCATCGGACTCAGTGATTTTCGTCTTATGTTTTCCCATGGCTACTATTCAGTCATCTCTCCTGAAGGGGCGGCCGCCATTGAGGGACGGGTTCGAGAAGGGAAAAAAGTCCCCCGGGCGCTGATAGAGGCCTGCGCCAACCGCCTGCACATTACGGCCCGGGAAAATTTGAAATTAGGTACCATTGACAGAATTATCCAAGAACCGCCCCTGGGCGCAAAAAGCGACGATTTCTCCTTTTTTGCCCGGGTACGATCCGAAATCATCCGGGCAACGGATGAAGTGGTCCTCAAGACCAAGAGCGTTCGGGGATTTCGCTCATACGAAGTTAAACGAAAAAAAGCGGAACATCCTGAACAGGCGCCGCAGATTGATATTCCATGGGATTTAAACCCGTCGGAAACCAAACGTTTACTTAGCCTGCGCTCCAAAAAATACCGGGCAATGGGCAAGGATGGCTTCGGCGGAGAAATCCTGCCGGCTGAAAATGTATTTAAATCGCTGCAGGCTACTGTTGAAAAACTCTACTATACCTTCCGCTATGATGTCCTTAAAGAACACCAAAAACAGGTCAAAAAAACTTTAAAAGAGATGACGGGAGAAGGATCGGTCTTGGTCAAACGTCTCACCGATCCCTTTGTCGCAGCCTATAATTCCATTGTTCACAAGGACAAAACAAGGGACAACAAAACATCCTCCCTGCCGCCACAGGCGGTAATCAGCTCTGTCGGCAGCGGTCCTGATCCTCTCGAGCTCACCGACACTTATACCAGCCCTCTTGCCAATGAGGACCGAACGGTCAGCTGTCCCAATGCCGAAAAATACGGCTGCGAGGATCTCTGGGTACCGGACCTGTACGGCGAATTTGCCGGTGTCTGTCAGAAATGCGGGCATCACTTTCCCCTGGAGCACCAGTGGTATTTAAAAAATATTTTTGACCCGGACTCAATCAGGGCCTTCAACTCGGATGTTTATTCTAAAAATCCGCTCAAATACGAGGGGTTGGATGAACGACTGCAATTGGCCCGCAGCAAAACCGGTCTTGGCTGTGCCAACCTGACCTTTCATGCCAGGGTTATGGATATTCAGGTAGTTGTCAGCATGCTGATTGCCGATTTCAGAAACGGCACGGTGGGCACGGCCGAAGGGGAAAAATTTGTCCAGGCCTGTGAACTGGCCAAACGCAAAAAACGCCCTCTTCTGGCCTATGTCCATACTACCGGCGGCATCCGTATCCAGGAAGGTACCCTTGGAGTGACCCAGATGCCCAAATGCACCATGGCGGTACGGGAATATATCGATGCCGGCGGCCTGTACATTGTTGTCTATGACAACAACTCCTATGCAGGACCGGTGGCCAGCTTTCTGGGCTGTTCTCCGTATCAGTTCGCCATCCGCTCTTGTAATATAGGATTTGCAGGCCCCCGGGTCATCAGGGAAACAACAGGTATGGATATTCCGCCCGACTATCACAAGTCACGCAGTGCCCTCAGGCGGGGCCATATCCAGGGCGTTTGGGACCGCCGGGATTTCCGACGCAATCTGTACAAGGCGCTGCAGACCATGGGCAGTCCGAGTCTGTATTACCGATAATTTTTTTGTTATTCCTTGGAGAATGGGGCAAGCTTTTCTTGACGCTACCCCTCTCCTGTGCTACATAGAAACCGCTTTCAAAAAACAATGGGCCGTTAGCTCAGCTGGCAGAGCAGTTGACTCTTAATCAATTGGTCCGGGGTTCGAATCCCCGACGGCCCACCAGGTAATATCAAGCACTTAGCCAGACAACGGTTAGGTGCTTTTTTATTGCCTGCCTGTTTCTGGTACACCACCTGGTACACCTT
>WGCP01000415.1 GCA_015493715.1 Desulfobulbaceae bacterium | reverse complement strand
CATGCCCTTGATGGGGAGACCGTGCGAACGTTTTATTTCGCGCATAGTGGTCACCGTTTCGCACAGTGTCGTCTCAGGGGTGAGATATTGCATGACGGGTGACATCAAATCTTTTGCCTTCATTTTTTTACCTCAACTGGTTTGGAAAATAAGAAAAAACCCGATGGCGTCGTAAGAACTTCGATCTACTGCCTCGTGTGTCCCCAGGCGATTCACAACATACCACCTGTATAGTTGTGACCAACCCTGGAACATTACTCCTCGGAGTCTACGCTTACCTGTATATCTGTGTTTTCGCTTAGCCATTTTTAAGAAGTGTGCGGACTCTTTACGAGTTCATCAAAACTTGAAAAATTCTTTTTTGGGTGAATCACGATGGCCTCGTATCGGCAAAAGTTCGAATTTGTCGGACAAGTTGGAATCACCGCCTCCCTCCTGGGGCATATTTCATAAAGGATCAGGCCTATGAGGCGGAACAGAGCATACGGATGGTTTCCGCTTTTTTGCTTATGCCCCGTTTCAACAACTCATGGTTGTAAGCAGCAATGACGTCTGATCTTTTGAGCATCCCGAGGACCCAAGGTTCCTCGTTGCTCTCCACGACGGGGATCTCCTCAATTCCTTTGACATCGAACAGGGTTATAGCGTCATAAAGATTATCGCTGTCGGTCAGGGTAATTACGTCCCGTGTGCAGATCGCGCTGACCAGGTAACAGACCCGCTGTTCCTCATTATGCAGGATATTCTTGATATCCTGCATGGATACCACACCAACCATCAAGCCCTTGTAATTGATAACCGGGAAATAAAAAGTGTCCTTGGAATCGCGGAAGAGTTCAAGAAGTTGGTTGATATTGGCGTTTTCACTTATAAAATTTACGTCCTCGGTAATGGCACTTCCTACCTTGATGGATTTCAGGATTGCCACCTCACGGCCCTCGTGCAGATTAATGCCCTGGCGGGAGAAATCCACGGTATCAATGGAGTCGTGGTAAAATTTAGAGGCGGTCATTGTGCTGAGAATGGAGACCAGCATGACGGGAATGATAATGACATAGTTGCCGGTCATTTCAAAAAGCAGAAAGATGGCTGTCATCGGGGCATGGGTGGACGCAGCGAGAAAGGCTCCGATGCCGATAGTGGCATAGGCCCCGGGCGAGGCCGTATACGCCGGCCATAAGGAGTGGACAGCAAAGCCGTAAGCGCCGCCGCAGACCGCGCCTATAAAAAGGGCCGGCGCAAATACACCGCCGGAACCGCCCGACCCAAGGGTAATGGCGGTGGCAATGGATTTGAGAAAGACAAGTGCCAGCATGATAGTGGCGACGGCGTGACCGGTTAGCGCTTTTTCAATATACCCATAGCCGTCGCCCATTACCTGCGGGAAGGCAATACCTATAGCTCCGACCAGTATGGCGCCGAGGATGGGTTTGAGCTGCGGATGCAGGGGCAGTTTTTGAAATGAATCGCGGCAATAATAGAAAAAACGGATATGGAGCACAGACAGAATTCCTATAATCAATGCCATCAACGCATAAAGCGGCATTTCAACAAAGGGATTGACCATGTGATAGGCCGGGATGGGAAAGGTCGGTGAATGGCCGAACCAGGATCGCGTGACTACGGTTGAGAGGGCTGAGGCGATGACTAGGGCGGAGAAGGATGAAATTTCATAGGTGCCCAGCAGGACAATCTCGGCCGCGAAGAAAAGTCCGGCCAGCGGCGCGTTGAAAATTCCTGCGATACCACCGGCACAACCAGCCGCGATATAGACCTTCATTCGTCGACCGGACACCTTTCTCTTCTGGCCGATGAGCGAACCCAGGCTACCGCCGATCACGGCAATGGGACCTTCCACACCGGCCGAATTGCCTGTTCCTATGGTCAGGGCGGTGGAAACGATTTTCAGAATGATGTTTCTGGCCTGGATAACACCGTTTTCAAGATTCACCCGCTGGAGAAATTTGGGGAAACTGTACCCGTTGACCAGGCCGGGGAAGGCCAGTGAGAGGGGAATAAGCAGGACCATACCGGTCACGGGCAACAAGGGGAGCAATAATTTATGCCGGCCGCCCGCATCAATCCGGAACAATTCATACAGACGATCAAAAATCTGTGTATGGACCAGTTCAACGGCCTCACGAAAGACTATAATCGCACAGCCGGACATAAGCCCAATCAAAGCGGCAATAAGGATCATCCTGATATTTTTGCCGGGAAGGAGAAATTTTATTGATTTATTCATTTGTTTTAATTGTGCAATGTGTGCAATGCAGAATTTTATTGCCGCCGGTTGAATCGATTTGAATCCAGGAGGAACGTATTCCTGTCCGATTCTCAGAAGCCATCTTTGCCTGCCTCTGCCGGAGAGAATCTTCGGGGACTCGAATAGGGCTGCCCCTGATTTTGGGCTGTCGGAATAGGCGTCAGTTCATGGACCGCATCCGGTACTTATCGAACCAGGATGCGGCGGAGGACGATCTCTGCTGGATGCGCTGTCTGATGAACGCAGAGATATGGGGAATGCGGTGGACAACATTGCGGAATATCGAGTTCGGGCCATATGGATTATTGGAGACGGGTCAAGACGGCATGGGGATTATTCCAAGAATTGCAATGAAAACAACAATTCCTCCGATAAGCGCCAATGTTCCATACACCGTATCTTTTTCTTTGTAAAGAGCCAGCGCCGACAGGAGAAGGGCAGGCAGGACCGCAAAGACGCTAAGGGAAATCCCAAAGGCAGTCAATCCGTCCCCGGTCGTCAAATGGGAAAGATACCAATGACCATGCGGCAGGGCGCCGGTGGCCCCTTTCCAGATTTCATGAATTGATTCCCCTTTCCAGATGGAGGACAGCCAATACGAAGTGGCAACATAATTATTACGCGACACAAAGGCAACGACGGAACCTATCAGGACTATGACGGAACCGAGTAAAACTCCCCAGTAAACGATTTCTCCATAAACGAGGGCGGCAAACGGTGCTTGAGGTTTTTGTTCTTCCATATTTTTTCTCCTTTTAAAAATGCAGTGAAATTCCAAATGCCCCTTCAACCCCACGCATGATGAGTTTTATGGAGGAAACCAGCAGAATAATAATTAAAATTTTTCGGACAAACCCGGCATTAATGCTAATTAAAAGATAGGCGCCGAGAATACCGCCGACGACCTGGCCAAGCATCCATGGGGCGGCAAAAACAGCGATCAACGCACCATACGATATATATGTCCAGATTGCAGTAGCATTGCTGATGGCAAGTAACACACCGCTGCATGCGGCGGCAATTTTTACCGGGGCCATCATGACGAGATTGAGTGTCGCCGTGAGAAAAGCGCCGCCGCCAAGGCCGAAAAAGCCGGCGATAAAACCAAGAAAGATAAACATGATTGCGCCGGGAACGGCCCTGGTCAGGTCATAATGGACAACCTTGCCAAGGGATTCTTCCCAGTAGAAATTGCTCAGACCTAATTTTTTTGCAATGGGGTCAATTCGCTTGGGCTTGGGGTATTCCGTTGCGCCGCCACCGGAAATAAGGAAATAGGCTACAATGAGCATAAGGATACCAAGGGAAAGCCGGACATATCCGTCTCCCACTGGACCCATATACTTATGCAGGTAGATGGCGGCCACGCTACCGGCAAGAGCGCCGACGGTAATGGGAACACCACAGTAAAAAACGAGTTTTAAATCGGCAAGTTTTGTTCGCATGAAAGGACCTGATGAAATCAGGCCGCTGAACATGGCGACGACAAGACCGGTCGAGCGGACAACCAGGCTGTCAATGTGGGTAAAGCCCAGCATAATCGGGGTAAAAATAACACCGCCACCGATCCCGCCGATAACGGCTAGAACGGCTATTAATGTACTGATAACAAATGACGCGACGATGATCAGCCACATATCTCCCGGGCTGAGCACCGCCGTGGGTTGGACTTTGGAGAAAATCTCCATGACTGCATAGCCCGCAACAATGAGCAAGATAAGAAGGGTAAGCTCGGGAACCTTGGTCAGAAGACCCCATAGCTTGCCCTTCTCCTTTTTCATCACCTGTTCCATATTCTCCTCCTTTGAAAAATGAATAAAAAGTACAAGGCATTCAAATCTGGTATTCAAATTGTATCAGGATGTCGGCAATTCGAACGGAGATGGTCAGGTCTTGTCGGAATCCTGTTACTGTGCCGTCTGAGGAAGTGACGAATGTCCGGTAAGGACTTTGGATATTTATAGCTGTGGATCGGAGTGTCCGGCGGGCATCAACGATGAACAAATTTTTCAGGCGGCAGTGGAGATGCTTCAACCGCCGGGGGGGCTTCCTCGCTCTACAATGCAGGCCTTCGGCATCACTTGCTGCATTAATTGCAAAGGATATATTTCGAACAACGGGATCGTGTCCATAGCGTCAGTTGTTTCGTTTCATACCGGCTGTCGGATTTTCGTCGTTGTTTGTCTTGACGGATGACGTTGCCCTGTATGAGATCGATTCTTTTTTACGCATGACAGTTGCATGCGCAGTGGTTGGCGAACCAGTGAAAATGTTCAATTTGCGTTGGCTAATTTATTGTTTTTTTCTACCCTTTTTGTTCTTAATGTAATTATAAAAAATATTGAACTCAACGATAAGCTCCGCTGGTTTGGGTTATTTTGTATCACTCTTTCATAATTTTGTCTACGAAAGATGACGCTAAGCGGGAATTTTTTTTAGAATAATAGGAGGCTATTTCGTTGAAAGAAGGGCAGATTGGCATGAACTGGAAATGGTCCGTCGGATGTCCGTTACTTGGTTTTCCGAAACGATGAAAGATATCTCTTTACTGAAACGCAGGAGACGAAAGAGTATACAGTGATTTCTCTGCGAATTCTCCACGCCACCCTATTGCACGCTGGAAGAGGGGTTATTTCAACAGCCCGATTGTATGAGCGGATATCAATGTTTTTTGGAGTTTTCGTCATCCGGATTGCCCGGAATTCCAGGAATTTGGGCAGCCATGTTGCCATAGGCCTGGGCGGCGGCAAAGCCGGCGGCATCGGCAAACTCAGAGGTGCCGACCCAGGCGCCGACCACGCCGGTATGCAGACGCATCATTCGGGAGACCAGGGGCAGAAAAAAGATCATGACGATGGCCCACAGGATAACCATGGTGATGGCGATGGGCGCGTGTTCTTTTTTGGCACCCACGGCACCGGCAATGGCAATGGAACCGGAAACGCCGCAGACCGCCCCTCCCGCGCAGAGGGTGGCGCAGAGTCTGCGGTCAAGGCCCATCTTGCGACCGACAAAAAAGATAATCAGAAAGGTCGTCGCTGCGACGATAGAGGCCTGGCCGATGGCTACCGGTCCGGCCCAGATGATCAGGGTGAGCGGCAGGGTGGCACCGAGCAGGATGATACCCACCTTGATGTAATATTCCACCCGGAACCCTGCGTCCATCCAGCGGGGCAGGCCGACCAGATTGGCAATAAGCATCCCGAGCGCCAAGGCAATCAGCGGCGGTTCAAGGTTGTAGTGATGGGCATGTTCCCAGGCACCGACGATGAAGATGAGAATGGAACAGATATAGACAAAGACAAACGAGGGAATAAACTCTTTGGGCTTGATGCCCATCACCTTGAGACTTGCCGTAAATACAATCACCCACATGATAAACTGTGCGATACTGGATTGCGTGTTTGCTCAGATCAGCGCCAACCTGGGAGAGATTACTCCAGCGAGCCGGGTGAACGGCGATCCACTTGATGGAGCCCCCCGCCAGGAAAAAGGCGTAGGCCACAAAGATGAGGCCAAGGGAGAGCCAGATGGCCCACCAGTCCTCCTTAAGATAGAGTTCCTTCCAGCCGACGGACTTGACCTTCAGGTCATCGGCTTCTTCATCCCATGCCCTTTCGGTTTCGGTCAATTCAATGTCATCTTTTTGCTTTTCCGACATATGTATCCTCCTTGTTCGGTTGTTGACTGCGCCTCCGCAACGTTCTTTGTTGCGGAAGCAGTGCAGTGTTCCTAATCGTTACCGGATACGATGCAATCCCTGTTCCTTAATCAGTGTTATTTATAATAGGCTGAAAATAGAATGATATTCAGGGTTGAGGCAACGAGCAGGCCGCGATTGCGGACGGATATATGCAGGATGCATCCTGCAGTGGAAGGAAAATCTTGCACCTGCGGGAAAGGTGAGAAGTTAGCGGATGAAATCGTTTTTATGTGGAAGAATCAGGGGCCGGGGAAAAAATAGTACCTTGACCTGCTAGCTTTTTGCTCGAGTGCCGGCGTTGATGAAAGGATTGCAATGCCATCTGGATACGTGATTATGCCGCCTTGCATCTGAAGAAAACCCGGCGTGTTTCCGGATGATTATTTTGTTGCAGGGTGTCATTCTACCCGATGGTCTGTTCTTTTTTCTCTTGCTTTGACTGTTTGTAGATCTGAATCATCGGGGTGATCAGCAGGAGAATAATGATGACCCAGAGAGCAAGAGCCTGTGGACGGGTGAAGAAGATTGAATAGCTGCCGTGGCCGATGATAAGGGCCTGGGCAAACCCGGTTTCGGCAATTGGGCCAAGGATGAGGCCCAGGATGAGAGCGCCGAGGGAAAAGCCTGTCTTTTGCAGGATGATGGCCGCCAGGCCGAACAGGAGAGAGATAAAAACATCGGTGATACTGTTGTTCATGGCATAGGCGCCCAGGACGGAAAAGAGACAGACTACCGGAATCAGCATGTTGGTCGGGGTCATGGAGATGCGGGCGAAATAGGGGGCCATGAACAGCCCGAGCAGCAGGAAAATGATGTTGGCAATAAACAGTGAGAGGATGAAGGCGTAGGTCATTACCCCGTAGGTGGTAAATAATTCCGGCCCAGGAACGAGACCATGGATCAGCAGGCCGCCAAGCAGGGCCGCCGCGACGCTGTTACCCGGGATGCCGAGGGTCAAGGTCGGCACCAGTGAGCCGCCTACGCAGCCGTTATTGCCGGCCTCGGCCGCAGCAATTCCTTCCGGACTTCCCTTGCCGAACAGTTGTGGATTTTTTGAGCGACGTTTGGCCACATTATAGGATACAAAGGCGGCAATAGTTGCGCCTTCGCCAGGCAGAATACCGATGACCGTACCGATAAGCGATCCAAGCCAGATCGATTTGCTGATACCCTTTGGCAGGGGTTCTCTCTTGAATTTTTTTGTTGTTGCAAGCGCAGCTTCATCGACGACCTGTTTTGTGCCGGTTAATTCCAGCATCTGGGAAAGGGAGAACATGCCGATCAGGGCGGGCATGAAGGCGATGCCGTCAAAAAGATCCGTTACTCCCATAGTATACCTGAGCATTCCCGATATAGGATCGGTGCCGACCACGGCCAGGACCAATCCGATGAACCCCGATATCAGCGCTTTGACCAGCCGGTTTTCATCATCGGCCATGGAAACGATACCGGCCAGTCCCAAAAGAGCAAGAAGAAAATATTCGGGCGGACCAAAGGTCAGGGCAAAGGTGGCAAGGGCCGGTGCAATCATGAGCAGGATCAGCGTCGAGAAGGTGCCGCCGGTGAAGCTTGCTACCGCAGAAATTTTCAGAGCCAGTCCACCCTTCCCCTGCTGGGTCATGGGATAGCCCTCGATGGCAGTGGCCACAGCCGCAGGGGTACCTGGTGTTCGCAGGAGAATTGCCGGGATTGACCCCCCATACATGGCGCCGCAGTACACGCCGCCCATTAACAGGAGACCGGTGAGTGGTTCCAGGGCAAAGGTAACGGGAATAAGCAGGGCGACGGCCATGGTTGCCGTCAGTCCAGGCATTCCGCCGACAATAACCCCCGAGGTGGTTCCTATGAAAATTGCAAATAAAGAAACAGGGGTGAACAGGGCGTGCAGGGCCTGAAGTATCATAATTTCAGCTTAAAAAAGAGTACCCATGGGCAGAGAGACTTCCAGAAGTCGGGCAAAAACGAAATAAACAAAGAGCAACACTCCGCCGGAGGTCAAAAGAATGGTCAAAGGTTTTCTCGCCCCGAGAAGTACCATACTTAGGGGGAGAAACAGGGCTGAAGCAATATAAAACCCCAACGTGGACAGGGTCGTGCAATAGATGACCAGCAGCAGAAAAAGACCCCAGAAGCGTACCGGATTGATGGCGATGTCCATCTTTTCCGGTGGATTATCGTCGTCTCTGCGTTTTTTCAGCGTGAAAATGAGTTCAAGCGCACACAATATTCCCAGGGCCGCCCCTAAAAAACGGACGTACATGGCCGTTGAACCCTGTACGGATTCCGGATAACTTGCAGTGCTGCGAAAGAGCAGCACTGCAAGTACCAGAAAACCGCTGAGCAGCAGAACTTCAGCAACCCGTCTGGACATGCTTGATTACCAGGGGTTTTGATCGTAGAATTTCTGTGTTTCAGCCTGCAGTTTTTTCAGATAGGCGAGATATTCAGGCCCTGTCATCGGCAGGCGAAAGAGGACGCCCTTGTCGGTATCGGCGATGAATCCGGGATCCTTGTTCACCTTCTGCAGCAGGTCGTCGAGTTTGGCCGCAATGTCTTTACTGATGCCTGCCGGGGCGACAAATCCGCGGGTGGCGGTCATGCTGACAGGATATCCCTGTTCGGCTGCGGTCTTGACATCCGGGAGAATTTCGGAGCGTTTGTCGGCAAGGATGGCAATGATTCGTGCTTTACCGGCCTTGTGCTGGGCCTGCAGCTGGGAGAGGTTCATGAAGCTGGCATCGATATGACTGCCAAGAATCATGGCCTTTTGTTCGGTCGAGCCTTTGGTCGGCAGAAGATTAAATTTCACCCCGGTTTGCTGTTCAAATTTCTTGGCGGCAACAAAATCATCGGAACCAATGCCGTTTACCGCTGCGGTCATGCTTTTTGCCTTGGCGGATTTGATAAAGTCCTTGAGGTTTTTTATCGGGCTGTTTTCAGGAACAGCCACGATCAGCGGATCCTGCATAGCGTTGCCGATAATGTGAAAGCTGTCTAAGGTATAATGTGCCCTTTTGGAGACGATGTGGGCCACAATCTGGGTAGTGAAAACCATACCAATAGTGTAGCCGTCTGGTTTTGCCCGGGCGATTTCTTCAAATCCTTTCAGTCCACCGGAACCACTGACATCTTTGACGACAAATTCAGCCTTCGGCCAATATTTTTTTGCGGCTTTAATAAAAAGACGTGCCGAGGTGTCCGTGGAACCGCCGGCCTTGGAAGGAACAATGATAGTGATTGGTTTTTCCGGATACGAGGCCAGTGCGTTTAAGGGGAAGAATAGAGCCATAGCCATTGCCAGAAGCAAAACTTTACGCATTACATACTCCTTGTATTTTGAGGTTTGTCATCTGTACCTCTCCCGCATACCATGAAAAGAGAGGAAGCCGAAGGAAGTTCGGCATTTTTTGTTGTTATACGACAAATATCGATATAGGAGACTTGATGTGTTTCAGGTTTCCCTTTGTATTTCGACAAGTTTTACTCTTGTTGATATTTTTTATTGCAAGGCATCCGAAAATAGACGGTAAATAATGTTGTACCGGGCTGAAGGGAACGGGTCAAGAATTTTTCGGCAAAATATTTATTACCATCCGGAACCAGGTTGGTTCACTCTTTTGTATCCGAAAATGGCGCAGAGCGCCGGAAAACACGCAGTATGCGTGGTGTCACGCAATCGGCCTGCTTCATTTTCATTGTCGAAGTCTACGCTTATCTGGTTGTGGCTGTGACGGTATAATCTGGTCCAGCCATGCTGGTTTAGCCGGATTCCTTGAGTGCCGGTTTATGCTGGTCGTCACCCGTTTTCCTGCCCAGCCGTGCCTGAAAGAGAATGGAGCCCACGATCAGCAGCAGGCCGAAAAGGGTTGCCGGGTGGATGCTCTCTCCGATCACCTGGCTGAGGATGAGCAGGGAGAAAAACGGTGTGATATATATCAGGTTGCCGATGCGGGCGGCTGAGCTGGTCAGTTGCAGGGCCGTGAGCCAGAGGGTAAAGGTAATGCTCATCTCAAAAAGACTGACATAGATCAGCGGCAGCCAGGCACCTGCCGGGGGAAGTTTGATCCCGCCGATAATCAGTCCGTAGAAAATGGTAAACAGAAGACCAAAGCAGAAGCCGGTAAACAACTTGACCACCGGGTCCAGGCCGTCCCTGGCATTGAACAACCAGTAGAACGCCCATATCAAGGTGGAACCAATGGCCAGCACGACGCCAAATGTGCTGACGTCACCAAGGCTGATGAATTCCCCTCTGGTGGCAATGATAATAGCGCCGATAAAGCTGATGACCACGGCCAAGAGTTGGCTTTTGTTTAATTTCTGTCCCAGAATTGGTACCGAGAGCAGGGTAAGCATCAGCGGCCAGCCGTAGTTGAGGCTCATGGCAATCTGGCCGGGTAACACGGCATAGGCCTTAAACAGCACTACGTAATAGAGGAAAGGATTAAGAAAACCAAGCAGGGCCGCCTTGATCAGAATCTTCGGTTTACTTTGTGTAAGCCGATCCAGTTTACCCTGGCTGCAGAGAATGACAAAAAGTGAGATACAGGAAAACAGGGTCGCGTACAGCAACAGGGTGTAGGGGGACACAAAGCGCAGGGCGATCTTAAAGGCAGATGCCGCCGTTGCCCAGAAGGTGATGACAAAAAATGTTAGAATGTAGGCCTTGGTTTGACTGCGCATGGACAAACGGTTCCCTTGATAAAGCGGAAAAGAATCCGGCCGTAAGTCATTACAGGCACCCCGCCTTCACGCGGTCACGCATGCCCGCATAGAGAGGCCATGCGACCATGCGCGCCTGCGCAGATAAGCGGAGCGCAGCGGAGACTTCGAATTCGGGGCACCTGTGACGGCTTACCTTGCCAAGGTAAATGAAAACAAGCAGTTATATAGCCTGTGGTCAGTTGCATCCGGCCGGATGCCCGGGCGGCTAGGCGTCAATCTCGCTGCGATCCCCTAGATTTCCGTATCGGTGATAGTTATTGCAGATCGATTGCTGCCTGAAGTATTGCAGCAGCTCCAGACGACCTTCCATATATACCGGGGTTCGGGAAATATAAAAACCTCTTTCCGCAGCACCCGTCAAAACCGTATCCGGCACCCGGTCGGGTGCAGCATACCGGATGCGACCGATATCGAGGAGGCTGCGCAGGAGATTCTTTTCGCTCTGGATAATGACCTTGGTATCCTTGAGCAGTTCCTTCCCGTACCGGTTGCCCAGAAAATCCGTGACGGGGTTTGTCATCCCTTCCGGCAGACTGACCACGGTCCGGCATCCGGCCGCCCTGGCCGCCCCGATCCGGGCCAGGGTATCAAACAGGGAGTCTTCCGGATGAAGCCGGATTACCATGGGTGAGATGGGAAGATAGCGGAGGATATTTTCCTGGCCGCGCAGGTGAAAAAAATCTTCATTGCGGCCGAATTTCCGTTCTACCTGGTAAAGGTAGCTTCTGAGGGCAAAGATGGTTTTTGTGATATCCTGGTTCCGGGTGCCGAACTTACCCCAACGGGCCATAACTTCCCAGCGGTTGCTCAACCGGAGGAGACCGGATTCCTGTGCAATTACTCCGATTTGCGGGTAGCCATGCTCTTCAAACTCCATGAACTGGCTGACATAATCCGGACTGCCCGCCTTGATGCCGGGGCCGAGCACTGATTTGCCCATACCGCCGAAGGGCTGGCGTAGAGTGATGGCGCCGGTGGTGCCTCGGTTGATGTACAGGTTCCCGGCTTTGATTGTATCCTGCCATTTTTGCTGCTCGCGGGTGTCCAGGCTTTCAAGGCCGCTGGTCAGACCGTAACCGGTCTGATTGACAAGGCCAATGGCATGATCCAGATCATCGGCGCGCATAACTCCCAGGACCGGACCAAAAAATTCGGTCATATGGGTGTAGCTATGCGGCCGAACGCCGTATTTGATGCCCGGTGACCAGAGTTGCGGATTGTTTCCTGTCGGCTGTGGCTGCAGTGCCCATTCTTCGCCGATTTCAAGTTCCTGCAAACCATGTTTGAGATCTCCGGACGGCGGTCGGATCAGGGGGCCGAGCTTGTTGGCAAAATCCCAGGCGGAACCCACATGCAGGCTGCGGGCGGCATCGATCAGCCGGCGGCGGAAATGGGGATCATCGTACACTGTTTTTTCCAGAATGAGCAGGGAAGTAGCGCTGCACTTCTGGCCGCAGTTACCAAAAGCGGAGGAGATAACATTCTTGATAGCCTGGTCCCGATCAGCCATGTCCGTGACAATGGTAGCATTTTTACCGCCGGTTTCCGCTGCCAGGTATACGCCTGGTGTCCGTTCAAGAATGGTCAGGCCGGTATCGGTACCGCCGGTGAGGATAATAAAGTCGATTCCGTCGTGTCCGGTCAGTTGTGGGCCCAGCTCTGTTCCCGTACAGGGGAGAAACTGGAGAGTATTTCGAGAAATACCAGCCTGCCGGAAACATCTGTAGAGCTGTCGGGCCGTCAACACGGCATCGGATGAAGGTTTGAATATAACGGTATTGCCGGCTGCCAGGGCGGCGATCAACCCGCCGCAGGGAATGGCAATGGGGAAATTCCAGGGCGAGATGACAAGCCCAACGCCCTTGCCTCTGGTTTCTACAGTTTTTAGATTGTCAAAATTACGAACTGAAAAGGGATAGAACTCGGCAAAATCAACTGCTTCCGATACCTCGACATCGGCCTCGGTGAACACTTTTCCGGTTTCAGCCGCAGCCGCGCCGAGGAGATCACCCCGGCTCCTTCGCAGTTCCATGGCCACCCCGGCCAAGACTTCGTGTCGCTCCTTGGCGCTTTTTTTTCGCCAGCCATCGGGATCATTCCGGGCTGTGCGTACGGCCCGGTCAATGTCCTGTTTATCCGCCGGAGAAAAATGGGCAACCGTGACCATATCGGGCAGTCGGTTCGGATCATGGATCTCCCGGATTTTCCGGTCATCAAAAAAATCCTGTCCAGCCACCACAAGGGGAATTTGCATCGGAGTCTCGGCAGTTGTTTTCATCCACCGGTTGCGAATTCCCTCCGCCCATTCGCGGTTGGCGGTAAGTGACCAGTCGGTGTCTGGTTCATTGGTAAAGGAATTTCGATATAAGGTTGAGACCGCAGGTGTGAAATTTTCCGTAATCCGGTTCTGGGTACGGTTGGGGCCGATACCAGCCTTATTGATGAAGTCACATGAGTCTAGAAAATGCTGTGCCAGAAAGTGCCACTCTTCAGAGCCGACCATCAGGCCGGGTGCATAACGGAGAAAATTTTCCTTGGCCGTGTTTTCATCAAGTCTACGGATCAGGTAGGCGATGGCATTGATAAATTCATCTTTGGCCGCTACCGGGGCATAAAGAAGCACATCGCCGGAAATTTCCTGCAGGGCCCTGCGCACGTGGTCCGCCATGCCTTCAAGCATTTCAAAATAGAAGAAATCGGTAACGCCGTACTCCTCGGCCAGGGTAGCGGCATAGGCGAGCTCAAAAAGGTTATGCGAGGCTATACCCAGGTTGACTGCCTGTATGTTTTCCGGCTTCATACCGAAATGGACCATACGCTTATAATTGGCATCTACCTCTAATTTGTTATCATAGGGCGCAAGCGGCCGGTTGAAAAGAGCGGATTCAAGCTTTTCCATCTCCATATTGGCGCCCTTGACAATACGCAGTCTGATGGGCGCTCCACCTGCCTGCAGTCGTTTTCCTGCCCACTTGGTCAGTTCCTGCTGCAAAGGGAAGGAATCCGGCAGGTAGGCCTGGAGCGCTATTCCAGCGGAGAAGTTGAGAAATTCCTCCTGTTCCAGGGTGGACCGAAAGGCATGCAGGGTAATTTCCAGATCTCGGTATTCCTCCATATCCAAGTTAACAAATTTAGGAACCGGAGATCCATCGTTTCCGGTGAAGAAATTATCTCTTGCCGCCCGGTAAATCCTGGTCAACCGTTCACGCAGGACGGCAACAGTCTGCTCAAAGGCCAGGGAACTGATCTGGGAATAAAGGGTGGATATTTTGATGGAAATATACTCGATATCCGGATCTTTCATGTCGTGGAGGTAGCATTGCATCCGTCCGTCCGCTTCCTCTTCGCCAAGTACGGCCTCGCCAAGATGATTAATATTCATCCTGATGTTCTGCTGCCGACGGTGATGAAGATGATCTCGCAGGGCTTTTTCCTCTCCGGGAATAATGGCCCGGCTGCCGGCTTCCCGCATTTGTTCAATCATTTTCGGGACGGCAAAGGAGGGGAAATGTTTACCAAGACCGACAAACATCTGGATCAGGAGTCGTTCAACATCATCAAAAAAATCAGGCACTCCGTATTCTTCCAGGAGGTTGCTTATCTGTTCAGCCACCCGCTCCGGATCGTGTGGGCGAAAACTGCGGTCAATAATTTTGGTCAGCAGGATTTTATCGGCAGGGTTGGTCAGCAACCGGATCATCTGTCGCTGGATATGCTCCTCCTCGCTGGTCAGCAATTGATTCGCTCGGGTCTGCCATTTTTCGGCTTTGTCTATCGCCCGGGCCGTAACGCTTCTAGTTACTTTGGTCTGCATGAGATCCTCCTCGGCGCAAGTGAACAGGGACACCCTCTACCAGCATTGTAGGCACTGGCATTGCCCCTGTAAATACAAAGAGGAGAAGAATTTTTTATCTCTCCGGCTATTGATACAGTTTTTTCTCTGTAGGGAAATATACTTGACTTACACAGAGTTTTTAGTATTCACAAAAGGTTGTTTTGATTTTTTGAGCAGAATTTTTTGTCGTTGCGTTTTATGGAACGTATTCCGCACAACATGGAGGTAACAATGATAACAAAACAGGTAAAAGCAATAGCCGTCGGCATCCTGGCAAGTCTACTTATAGTGGGACAGGGCTGGGCCGCAGATGTAAAAATCGGCATCATGGTCCCGACCACCGGGTCCGAGGCCACCGCAGGCAAGGACATGGAAAACGCCATTAAGCTCGCTGTTGATGAGATCAACAAAAGCGGCGGAGTATTGGGCAAGAATATTGTCACCATCACCGGTGATGACGGCTGTGATCCCCAGATGGCAACAGCAGCCGCCTCCAAACTGGTCTCCAATGATGTGGTTGGTGTCGTCGGCGGCTACTGTTCCGGCGCTACCCTGCCGACACTGAAAATTTATGGTGATGCAGGTATTCCCTTTGTTGTTGCCGCCGCCAATTCCACCAAGCTGATTGATGCCAATCCCGGTACCGCCTTTCAGATCAACTCAACCGGTTTTGATCAGGTTAATTCCGCCGTTGCCCTTTTTAAGGAAAAAGGTGTAAAAAAACTGGCCATAGTCAATCAGGGAGACGGTTATTCCGAGGACCTGGCTCGGCTGACCAAGGAAAAATGGACCGGAATGGGGAACGAGGTCGTTGCCTATGCCGTGGTCAACAAGGGAGAGCAGGACCAATCCTCCCTGGTGACACTGATCAAGTCCAAAAGGCCGGATGCCGTGTTCTGGACCGCCTATTACTCGGACGGAGCCCTGTTGATCAAACAGCTTCGCCAGGCAGGATATCATAAACTGATCGCCGTTGGTGATGGGTCCAATTCGCCGAAACTGCTTGAAATCGCCGGTAAGGCGGCAGAAGGCGTTTATTGCTTCTCCAATCCCACCGCCGACTACCTGCCGGCTGCCGGAGATTTCATAAAAAACTATAAGGCCCGTTATCACCAGGCACCGGATGCCTATGGCCCGCTTGCCTATGATGGTATGAAACTGATGGCCGACGCCATCACCCGTGCCGGATCCACCGATAAGGCCGCTATTGTCAAAGCCTTGAAGGAAACAAAAGATTTTAATGGTATTACCGGTGCTATTTCCTTTACCGACAAGAACACCCTGGCCAAATCAAACTTTGTTGTTCTGATTGCCAGGGGCGGTAAATGGATGTTGAATAAGTAAATTAATCGTAACTGTTCAGGAGTACCCCATCTCCGAAGTCTCGTACCTCGCTATCTGCACGGTCAGGCCTGATTCACATAGGAATCACTATAGTTTACAGGCCTGCCTGCACAGATATGGAGCACTCTTGAACAGTTACAGGCTGTGGCCGGGGAAGTTTTCTGCATCCTCCTGAATAGTTACAATTAATCCTGCTGGAAAAAATAGACACGTTACATAGCTTTGCCGGAGTGTAACGTGCCGTTTGTTTGCTTTTTCTCGTACCCAACACCCTCTATGTCAAACCTGGATATCATCCTGCAGCAATTGGCCAACGGCCTGATCCTGGGATCATTTTACGCCCTGGTTGCCCTTGGCTACACCATGGTGTACGGCATCATCAAACTGCTCAACTTTGCCCATGGCGACCTGTACATGGTCGGTGGCTTTGTCGGTTTTCTCGTCCTGTCGCTTATCAGCGGTTTGATGGGTTCGAGTTGGGCTGGAATCCTCTGCTCCATGGTCTTCAGCATGTTGGCGGTCGGGCTGCTTGGGGTTATTATCCAGCGAATTGCCTATGTGCCCATGCTGCGGGCACCCAGACTCTCCATCCTGATCACCGCCCTTGCCGTTTCCATGGTCCTCTCCAATGGCGTGATGGCCATCACCGATGGTGAATACCTGGCCTTCAATACGGATCTGGGCTATGAGGGCCTGGATCTCGGTAACGTGTTTATTTCCTATACTCAACTGGTGCTTGTGGTTTCAGCCAGCCTGCTGATGATCATCCTTTATCTCTTTGTCCATAAGACCTTGTACGGAAAGGCGATGCGCGCTATTGCCATTGATCAGGATGCCTGCAGGCTGATGGGGATCAACGTCAACCGAATCATAGCGCTTACCTTTTTTATCGGCTCTTCACTGGCCGCAGCTGCCGGGGTCATGGCCGGGGTCTATTATGGGTCGCTCCATTTTTTCATGGGCTTTGTTATTGGACTTAAGGCCTTTACCGCTGCCGTAATCGGCGGCATAGGGTCCATTCCCGGCGCCATGCTGGGCGGCCTGGTCCTGGGACTACTTGAGGCCTTCGGTACCCAAATTCCCTTTATCGGCTCCGAATGGAAGGACGTTTTCTCCTTTGGTCTGCTCATCCTGCTACTCATCTTCAAGCCCACGGGTCTCCTTGGCAAGACCGAGATCGAAAGGATGTAGAATGGCGGGCTCTTCACGATTGACCTCTGTTTCCGACTGGTTGCGTCCCCAGCAAAACCGGATGATCGTTCTTCTGGTATTGGCAGGCGTAGCCATGCTGATTCCACTTGTGGTCAATAATTATGTGCTTGAGGTATTGACCAATGCCTGGTTTTACACCATTCTCTGCCTGGGGTTGAATATTGTTGTCGGCTATGCCGGGCTTCTTGACCTGGGCTATGCAGCTTTTTTTGCCGTGGGCGCCTATACCACCGGTATCCTGACTTCAAAATTCGGCGTTAATTTCTGGCTGACTATTCCGGTGGCCGTCAGTTGTTCCATGTTGGCCGGACTCATCATCGGTGGGCCGACGCTGCGGCTGCGCAGTGATTATCTGGCCATCGTCACCCTGGGATTTGGCGAGATTGTACGTATTATCGCCAGAAATTTAGACATTACCGGCGGCGCTTCCGGACTGATCGGTATTGACAGGCCATCTATATTCGGTCTTGAACTCAGCCGTGGTATTCATTTTTATTATGTTTTTCTCCTGCTTGCCATCCTGGCCTGTTTTGTCTCCTATCGCTTGCAGAACTCCCGCCTGGGAAGGGCATGGCAGTATGTGCGCGAGGACGAGGACGCAGCCGAGGCCATGGGCATCGGCCGGGTGGCCGTCAAGCTGTATGCCTACGTGATCGGTGCCATGTTCGGCGGAGTGGCCGGTTGTTTTTTTGCCGTCAAAATGACGGCCATCTCTCCGGAAACGTTCACCTTTTCCCAGTCGGTCCTCATCCTGCTTGGTGTGGTTCTCGGCGGTATGGGCAAGATCCCCGGTGTCATTATCGGCGCCTTTGCCCTGGTGCTCTTTCCCGAGGTGTTTCGAGGCCTGGGGTCTATGCGGATGTTGATTTTCGGCATTGTCATGCTCGTTATCATGCTCTACCGGCCCGAAGGTATCTGGCCGCAAAAACAGAGGGAAATGTAGGCGTGGCGCTTCTTGAGGTTGCAAATCTGGGGTTAAGTTTTTCCGGCCTCCAGGTCATACAGAAGCTCAGCTTTGCCGTGGAACAGGGAACCATTGCCAGCCTGATCGGACCCAACGGCGCGGGAAAAACATCGGTTTTTAACTGTCTGACCGGATTTTATCGGCCCGATTCCGGGAGAATTGATTTTAACGGTCATTCCGTCATACGGCGCAAACCACATAAGATAACCCGGGCCGGGATGGCCCGTACTTTTCAGAATCTGCGTCTGTTCAAGTCCATGACCGTGCTGGAAAACGTCAAAAGCGGCATGCATTGCCGTACTTCAACCGGGGCTTTAGGCGCTGTTTTGCAGACCGGATCCCAGCGACGGGAAGAGGCATTGATCACAAGCGTCAGCGAGGAATGCCTGGCCTTTGTCGGTCTGCTTGAACAGAAGGATCGCCGGGCGGATACCCTTGCCTACGGCGATCAACGGCGGGTGGAATGGGCCCGGGCGCTGGCGACAAAACCGAAATTGCTACTTCTCGACGAGCCGGCTGCCGGGCTTAATTTTGATGAAAAAAAAGAACTGATTACCCTTATCCTGCGCATTCGCGATGAACTGGGAATTACCATTCTGCTGATCGAGCATGACATGGGGCTGGTGATGAAGGTTTCCGAGATGATAACGGTTATTGATTACGGGGCCAAGATTGCCGAAGGAACGGCGGAAAACGTGCAGAACAATCCCAAGGTGATCGAGGCCTATCTCGGCAGCGAGGACGGGGAGGATGTATTGTAATGGTCTCCGATGCAGCGATACCGGCGGAGCAGGTCGTGCTTGAACTGCGGGACGTGGAAACCTATTATGGAAGAATTCATGCCCTACGCGGAATATCCCTGCAGGTACGGCAGGGCCGGATCGTTACCCTGCTCGGGGCCAACGGCGCCGGCAAGTCCACCACCCTGCGCACCATTTCCGGTCTTAACCCTGCCAAACGTGGCACCATCACCTTCTTAGGAAAAGACATTACCGGTAAGCCTTCCCATGAAATAGTGGAGATGGGGTTGATTCACGTGCCCGAGGGGCGACGAATTTTCAAGGGCATGACCATT
>WGCP01000414.1 GCA_015493715.1 Desulfobulbaceae bacterium | reverse complement strand
AATCTGGGGCGTGTTGAGCCAGTACTTGACACTGGTCAGCATGCCTTCATTGGTGATCGCATCACCCTCGGTCGGAATTTTTTTGATCACTTCCTCCGGATCCTGAACACGCAGATCAAGGACATAAATATCGTCGGCATACCTGTTCAACACAGCAGTTGCATTCATAGTGGTGGCGGTCTGCAAATGAGACTGTTTGATCGGTTCATACCTGGTCAGTACATGGGATTCAGGCTTGTCCGCAACAGCGGCCTTGTCCACAAAACGGGTGAGCATACACTTGACACCGGGTGCCGGGCGGTCATTCAGATGGACAAGGGTATAGGTCGTGGGATGTGTGGGATCAAAAATCATTGTAAAAGAACCCGTATCACCCACTGGTTCCCACTTTCCTCCCTTGAACCCGTTCGTCGGCCAGTCCCCGCCAACACAGATCAGGGTGCCGTCGACAAGCAATTCATAATAGTCGGCGTGTGCGCCGTCCCAGGCCATGATTTTATCGGTCAGCAGAGGATTGGTTGTCACCGGTGGCGCCGCCTTCGGATGCCGATGGGTTGATACCCAGTAGCCCCCTGTCCCAAGAGCAGCCACCAAAATAATCAGAACCAACCCTACAACCACCCGTCGACGGTCTATTACCAGTCGGCGTCGATTCCGCAGCCGGGTATTCCACGGCGGCACCAGGGCGAGGGCCCGACCCATTTTCGTGCAGGCAACCACGCAGTCACCGCAATTGCTGCATTCAAGCTCGGCCCGATTATAGAGAGTCTTCGGATGCAGGTTGAGCGAACAGGCCGGTTCACAGCGTTCATACCCGGGTTTACAGATGCATTTGTCCGCATCAAAAACAACCTTCATTCTCTTGGGGTTCAGTTGTTTAACCAGAGTGATCAGTATTGATTGCGGACAGATATACCTGCACCAGATGCGTCTTCCAACCATAAATTCAACGGCAAGTATTCCTAGAATGAACAAAAAACTGAGCGAGATAAAATCCTGGCCAAAGAAGTACTGAAAAAAACGGGCATACCAAGCAGGCATGGAAAGCTGGTTTAAAATCGGCGTAGTTGAAAAAATAAAAAACCCTGTAAAACCAACGGCGAAAATGGTCATTTTAAGGGGAAATCCCCTTGCGGTCAGGGTGCCTTTTCCTGTCTTGCGGCCAACCGTTTTTTTCCTGATTGCCTGGGTCAACTCCGAGAGCAGACCAAAAGGACAGATCCAGGAACAGAAAACCGTTCCCAGAAAAAATGCCAGCAGCAGAGGCAGCAGAGCCCCGATGATATTATCCAGGGTGAGATATAGATTTTTAATAGAGAGTTGAAGGATAGCCAGCGGATCGGCAAAAGGTATGCCGAAGGCATGAAAGGCCAAAAAGTTCCCGTACATATAGCTGTAGCGGGAACGGTTGAGGATGGGAATGATGATAAAGGCGACGGCGATAAATATTTGAAAAGCACGCCGGTATGTTTTCAGGGTCGGCCTTTTCATCATGCGCCTTCCGATGCATCGGGCCTGGTTTGCTGAAAACGGGTGGGGATGACCTCTATGGCGCCTTTGGGACAGACATGCTCACACAAACCGCAACCTGCGCACTGGTCGGTAATAACCGGGTTCATTCCCCCTTCCAGGTACATGGCCCGCCACTTGATGGGACATCGTTCATAACAGCTGCGGCACATCAGCTCGCCGGTCCAGGTATAGCATTTGGACCGATCAAGTTTTGCATAGCCCATGTGAACTTTTTCAATGGGAATGTCCAGCAGGGCATCGGACGGACAGATGGCACTGCAACGAAGGCAGAGATGGCAGGGGGCTTCTCTGGGATTAATCTCCGGCGTTCCGGCAACAAAAAAATTAAACCCGCGCCGCATCTTGATGCAGTCGAAAATACACACCTGGGCGCATTGACCGCATTGAAGACAACGGGCCAGAAATTCCTTTTCAGGCCGTGCGCCGGGTGGTCTGAGAAATCTTTTCCCACGTCCCATGTCCTCTTCCCCTGGTACTCACATACCCTGTTTTCACCGTTCCCATATCAAGGCTGAGGGAATCAAACAACCCCCTACCCTGTACCGCAGGCACCTTTCCCACCTTCATAACCGTGTATATGCCCAATATCATTTCCAAAAAAAGAACCTGTGTCCGTCGACACACGTCCCTTTTCCGGTCAGGTGAAATCTATTGTGTTCTTTTTGCTAAGAATTTTACGAATATCGACATTGGTTTCCAGGTTGCCGTTTTCGTCCATTTCATCTTCCACGGTCATATAGGTGGCATAGATAGTCAAGACCCCATCCAGTTCTTTAATTTTGTTCACTTCGTCATCAATTTTATCGGAAGGGAACTCGGCAACAACCACTATATACTGGTCATTATGGATGCCGTAAGTGGTCATGCCGTCCATTCGGCCGACCACCCGTTCAACACGTTCCAGATCGTCCTTCAATACATGGACGAGAAATCCCATTATAGCCATAGGTTATGCCTTTTTGATCCGGACAGCACAGATCTTGTACTCAGGCTGTTTGGAGCCCTTGTCAAAGGCATTCAGGGTCAACTTGTTGATAATCAGGTTTTGATCAAACCAGGGCACAAAAACCAAGCCCGGCCGACAGACATCGCTGACTTTTGCCTGAAAGACCATTTTATCGCGACGACTCTCCAACAGGACATTATCGCCGTTGTTAATGCCATGCTTTTTGGCATCATCAATATTAACTTCAACATAGGCTTTTGGAAAAGAACGACGCAAAACCGGCGATTTCATGGTCATGGTTCCGGAATGCCAGTGATCAATAACCCGGCCGGTGGTCAGAACCATGGGGTATTTTGCATCCGGTTCTTCAGCAGCCGGGGCATAGGGACGCAGCCAGAGCCTGGCCTTGCCGTCCTTGGTGCCGTAGAACCACATCTTATTCTTATAATCTTTGGGAATATTGGGATCTTCGCCCCGGACGTAACGACGGCAGGTACCAGGATGGTCTTCCGTCGGACAGGGCCAGCGGATGCCGGATTCCTTTTCCTGACGGGCCCTGGTCATGCCCTTGAAATTGTACGGTGTCGCCGAACTGACCTCACGCCATTCATCCCAGATATCATCGACATTCTTAAACGGAATGACCTTAGGATCAACTCCCATTCGTTTGGCAAAATCAAGGAGGATATCGGCATCGGGCCGACACTCGCCGATGGGTTCAATGGCCTTCATCAAGAGTGAATACCGCCGCTCAGTACAACCATAGACACCTCTTTTTTCGCACCAAAAGGCCGTTGGCAATAATACATCGCAGTATTT
>WGCP01000413.1 GCA_015493715.1 Desulfobulbaceae bacterium | reverse complement strand
GGCGAACATACGTGCAGGAACCATTGGAAACAAACGATGAATGGGCTGAAGCTTATCGGGAAGGTTCAGCTATTTCAGAGTGCCCAATTCCTGTGATGTGATAAAAAATGACGGTCTAAAATGTGAAGTTATTTTTGAACGGACCCTTAGCCTATCCCATCTTGCCAAGACGCATAACCAGGCGGACAAGTTGGGACCTTTTTTCAAGGCCTAATTTGCTCATGCCCCGGGAACGATAGGTAGCCACGGTTTTTTCACTGAGCAGACATTTTTCAGCTATCTCTTTACTGGTATATCCGCGGGCAACGTGAATGAGGATTTCCTGCTCCCTGTCGGACAATCCGGACCAGCTGTTCACATCATCATCTTTTGCCGTTGGAGTTGTTTTTCCGGAGTTTGGGATGTAGCTTTTCAGCAGAGAGGGATGAATATATACCTCGCCACGCATAACCGAGCGAATAGCATAGAGGAGATCTTCCTCCAGTCCTTTTTTCAGGACAAATCCTTTCGCCCCCCGCTGTAGCGCCTTTTGTAGATATTCGACATTATCATGCATGGTCAGCATGATAATCCTGCTTTCAGGGACCCGTGAAAGTAATTGTTTGATCAGATCAAGGCCGCTCATCTTCTGGAGGGTGATGTCAAGCAGGATAATATCAGGTGTGCAGCTTTGGGCCAGGGCAAGGGCCTCCTCACCGTTTTCGGCCTGGGCCACGACCTCGATGTCGGCCTCGGCGTTTAACAGGAGACAAAGGCCATGCAGGAGCATAACGTGATCGTCGACAACCATAACTTTTATAACGGATTTATGCATGTTCCTCTCCTGTCTCAGCCGG
This sequence comes from Desulfobulbaceae bacterium, assembly GCA_015493715.1. GTDB lineage: Bacteria > Desulfobacterota > Desulfobulbia > Desulfobulbales > Desulfobulbaceae > DRLX01. Next base: position 2,156 of record WGCP01000413.1, on the reverse strand, counting down.
TACCGTGACAACGATCATCGTTCCCTGGCCCGGCTCCGATTCCAGCCGGAAGGTGCCGCCGGCAAGATCCACCCGTTCCTGTATGCCCCGGATACCGAGCCGGTTCGTCTGCTTAAGAATATCCGGATCAAAACCGGTGCCGTCATCGTCTATGACCAGGCGGATAGTCGTCTCGGCCCATTCGAGAAACAGGGAAATGTGGCGGGCCCGGCCGTGCCGGATAGCGTTATGGATGGCCTCCTGAATGATTCGATACAGGCAGGTTTCTATGGCGGTGTCGGGACGGCGATTCTGAAATCCGACAATATCCTGTTGGATGTCCACCGTGTTGATTTTGATAAAGTTTTGTACCAGCATAGTCAGGGCCGCAACCAGTCCGATGTCATCCAGGATGCTTGGCCGAAGTTCCAGGGCCAGATTATGAATGGCATCAAGCTCCTGCTCGATATTTTCCTTTAACTGGTGGATACGTTGCCGCATTTCTTCACTTCCAGCCGAACGTTCAAGCAGGTTGAGGCCGATGCTGAGCGAGGCAAGGGACTGACCGGTCTGGTCGTGCAGCTCACGGGCGATCCGTTTGCGTTCATTTTCCTGGCTGGTGATAATTTTCTGGAGAAAATTGCGGCTGATGGTTTCTTTTTCACGCCGGGCCTCATTTGCTACCTGGAAGGCATTGCTCATGTCGTTAAATGCCCTGGTCAAAGCGCCCACCTCATCCCTTGAAACCGGATCAAGGACGGGATATTTACCACTACGGATTGCATGGGTGGCGTGGAGGAGCTCTTTAACCGGACGGGCAATCAACCAGCTGAGAACCATGGCACAGAGTATACCGGTGACTCCGACAAAAAAAACGGTCAATAGCAGACCATGGATGAAATCCTGGTTTTCCCGGCGGACAAAGGTATCGGTAACGCCGACGGCAACACTGCCCTGCCATCCCTGGAGAACGGGAAGGACGGTTTCCCATATCAAGCCCTCGTTGGTGCGGAGAACCTGGACTTCATTTTGTCGTTGGGAGACATGGCGCAGATGGTTGCGCAGTTCCACGGGAAACTTGCTGCCAAAGGTATGAGCCAGAATATTTCCCTGGGAGTCGATGACTATCATGTATCGAATATCCCGCCGATTTTTCCTGGTGCTGTTGAGGAAACGGGTCAGGCCGTACAGGTCATTTATCAGGATATAGTCAGGGATTTTGTAGGCAAGTTCATTGGCCATGGATTTGCTTTCTTGTTCCATAAAGGCAACGGTATGGTCGTTCAGATAGCGGGAAACCTGCAGCGACAGCACCGTGCCCATGAACAGGGTCAGACCGACGACCATGCCGATGATTTTCGCCTGCAGGGAAATGGAGAGCAGGTATCGTTTGATTTTTTTGCAAAAAGCCATGGTTGTTATCTTGAACTACTGGGACAGATGGCCCTGTTGGTATATAAATTTTTTTCAGGAAAAACGAATCTGTCAATTCCTAATTTTTTCAACACCCGGCGGCCGCTTTTGTTCGCGTCCATTGATACCAGAATTTGGCGAATGGCGCTGATCTCTTTTTTGTCTGCCCGTACCGAGGCCACGACCGGCGGCATACCGAAATCCGGTGAGCGGAGAATAACTCGTGTTTTGCGGCCAAGCGCGGGATCTCTACCAACGGCATAGGCATAGACCAGGCTGTCCACCGAGGCACCGTCGGCCACGGTATCGGCAACTGCGGCAATGGAATGATCGTGACTGTAGGTAAACATGGTCCGCCGGAAAAAGGTTTGCGCGTTCCACCCATGCTCCGCCAGCAGGGACATGGGATAGAGATAGCCGGTATTGGACAGGGGATCGGTAAAGGCGAACACTCGCCCCCGCAGATCGGCAAAGGTCTGTGTCTCTGCATGGGAGGGGACAATAATGAGTGCATTATAGGTCAACTTGTCGTTAATTTGGGGCACGGCGATTAGGGTCATCCGTTTTTCAGGCAGACTACTGAGATAAGCGCCGGTACAGATAAAGGCCATGTCCACGGCATCTCTGGCTACCAGATCATTGATCTCGCCATAGGTACGGCGCTGGACCAGTTGTACAGGTCTTGCCAGACGGCGTTGCAGGTAATCAAGCAGGGGTTGGTAGGAATCCACCGTGCCCCGGGGTGACAGGATGGCGGCAATGGC
>WGCP01000412.1 GCA_015493715.1 Desulfobulbaceae bacterium | reverse complement strand
TTTAATGAGTGGGCCAATCATGATGTGACAATTATCCGTCAGGGCAGTGGCCCGATGGTAAAGAGAAAGAAGGAAAAAAAGACACTCACCTTTGATTATGATGACTTCCTGAAGGGAAGGGATCTTGACAAGAATATTTACCTGCAACCAAATGATGTCATGATCGTGCATTAACATTAGGGGAGGGATGAAAGAGGGATGATGAAGACTCAAGATTGGAGCAAAATCGCAGTATTTGTCGGCGTAGGAATTCTTCTCGCCATGACGGCGGAGACTGTCCGGGCCCGTCAGAATATCGTGATCGGTGAGGTTTCCGTCCGGTATGATCATCAGGATCGGACCTATGACAATAATGGATCTGCCGTGGCTGTTGCAGATGCTTCAAGCGGTGATGTTGTCGCTCAGGGTGTCGGCAATGCAACCGCCGGTAACAGGCCGAGAATACTTGTTCTTGAAAATCGTACCGGCGACCGCAGGGATTATCTTCTCAGCCCCCGGCTTACCTTTTCGTCCACGGGTATCAGTGATGTGGTTGAGTTCACCTATTCTCCGGCAGTGCATTATGATCATCTTGATGAGACAACCGACCTGAACCATGATTTCGGCCTTCGGCTGGAGAAAAATCTGACCAGAAACTGGCTCGTCACCCTCAATAATCATTTTTTCCTCGGCGAAGATCCCCTTCGTGATGAAGAGCTGCGTACTGCCGACAGTGCACCGGCGGCCGGAGAACCTGCCGCTCCCCCAGCACCTGCAGTTGGTTCTCCACCTGCAGAGCCTGATCAGACCCTGACGGAACGGTTTGGCCGCAGGCGCTACTGGACCAACACCATGGATGCAGGCAGTGAGTATACCTATGGTGAGGATCGGCTTGTCAGTATCGGCTATACCTTTGATGTCCTGCGTAACGATGATGGTGATGTCGGCGGTTACACCGATTATGACCGTCATGCCGGTGATCTCCAGCTCCATCACCGTTTAAACCGAAAATGGAGCGCGGAAGGCGAGGCTGGATACACCCGAGGCTTGTTTGATCAGCCCAACGTTGCCATTGTGGTTCCATCTGAACAACAAGTTGCTGTTGTTGATTCCGAGGATCTGAAAGAATATAATTTCAGGCTCAGGGGAACATACGATACCACTTCACATTATCACCTGTTTACCGAATACAGTTATCTCGGCACCGATTATGATTCTTCCCTGCGGCAGGATTCCGATATCCATAATCTTGCCCTGGGTTTTAACTATGATGTCAGTCAGCGTCTACATGTAACCATGTCCGGCGGCCCAACCTGGGTGGTTCGTGAAAACAGACCCACGGAAACCGACTACAATGCCTATGGTGGCGTAACCTGGGATTTTCTTCATGGAACGGCAACGATTTTTGCCGATAAGAGTTATGCGCAGGATAATTTTGACGGGCGTGGCAGTGGCTTGACGGACTCCTGGGATACCGGCGCTACTCTGGATTATCAGCTGACCCGTGATCTGACGGCTGCATTGTCCGCAAACTACAACCACGATCAACGACAGCAACTGCCTCTTTCGCAGACGGTTATCCTTGTAGATCAGGACCAGCCTGCACCGACGGAGCTTGGACAATTTGAGTACACGGAGAAGGATTATGATGCCGGGGCCTCGTTGACCTATACCTTTCTGCGCTGGTATACGGTTACCGGTGGATACCGGTACTATAATCATGACTCTGATCTGTCTGCAAACGGCGCTGATTCGTATCATGAGCATCGCGCCTACATCGAGTTGGCCGTCAGCAAGGAGCTGTTTCGCTGGTAATGATTTAAGATGGAACTTTGTCAAAGGTTGTATCCTGGATTTCCGACAAAAAGACCACGGAAATGACGGAATAGGGGCAGATTTCGAGATGATGAGGCGTGGGAAGATCAGGAGGATAATGGTGCGAAGAATTTTTTTGAGTCCATTAAACATGCACTGAACCCGTTACAATGGGTGAATGAAAACTAGCATTATGTAATTTCATTATTGAATCATGTAATTGTATAGCTATATTTGATGGACTCGTAAAAAGTCCGAACAGTTTTTAAAAAAGGACCAATAAAAACATAGATATACAGGTAAGCCGAGCCCGAAGTCTCCACTGCGTTACGGTTATCTGCGAGACTCCGGGTAAGCGCAGCGTAGCGGAGACTCTGAGGAGTAGCGTTTCGTGGTGGGTCTTAACCATGCATGTAGTCTATTAAAAATCGTCTGGGGCACACGAGATAGTAAATAGAAGTTTTTCGACGCCATCTTATTTGATTACCATCATTGCTTAGCACAAGGGATAACATCGCTATTGCCATGATGCCGAATTGTACGATGCAATGCTTTGCTTATATTTTTACCGCTGAGTTGGCCGGAAAATTGACATTTGGTATAACCTTAGTTATACTTTGTTCAAGGTAACACTCTTATTCCCAAAAAAGAGAAGTTGAAAAATTATCATGAAAACAGCTATATCTATTCCGGACAGATTGTTTGATGCCGCAGAACAATATGCTAAAGCGCATGGTTTTTCGCGTAGTAATTTATATGCCAAAGCGATATCTCATTTTCTTGAGCAACAACCTCAAAACCACATTACGGATCAACTGAATAAAGTATACGGAAATGGAACTTCAAGTTTAGATCCTAAAATTAGAGATCTACAGTTTAAGTCCATAGAAAAAGAAGAATGGTAATCAAACGAGGAGAAATTTGGTGGGCTGAACTTCCAGCGCCAACTGCCTCTGAACCTGGTTATAGAAGGCCGTTGGTGGTAATCCAATCAAATGAATTCAATAAAAGTAAAATCAATACTGTGATCGCTGCAGTTATTACAAGTAATCTTCATCTTTCCGAAGCACCGGGCAATGTCCTTATTCCGTCAAAAAAATCGAGATTACCTAAAAAAAGTGTTGTCAATGTATCTCAGCTAATCACAATAGATAGATCGTTTTTGATTGAAAGAGTTCATAATTTGCCCGATACCACCATGAATAAAATAGATGATGGCATCAGATTGGTTTTGAAAATTTAACAACCATAACATGTAGGAAAAAAAGGAAAAGTGCTCTATGCCAAGCTCAGCTGATAGCCTTCTTAACTGCCGGGCGGGAATGACTTGAACCTATTATGACTGATCAGGAGTTGAAAGCCATGAGTCCTCAGCCGGATAATGCCAGCCGACTCCCACCCGGCCTGTATCGGTTTTTCTGGGAATATGATCAACAGCGCCTTGATATCCGGAAACATTGCGAGTTGATCATGGCCAGGATTATGGCAAGGGGAGACCAGCAGGCCATGGTTTGGTTACGAAAGGTTTATTCAGAAGAAAAAATACGGAATTTTTTGTTCAAAAAAGGCTGGAAAGTACTTCCCCCCAGGGAATTAAATTACTGGGCATTGGTGAGCGGCGTTTCCGAGCGGCAAAGACGAGAGCTGCTGCAAAAGGCAAAAGATACAGATTCTGTCTGGAGAAATCGTATTGTTCATTGATGTCCTGAATGAAAAGCAGAAAGCAATAAGCAATACTGCCGAAGCTGGTCACTGCATTAAGAGGAACAGACCTGTATCTGGCAGGGGAAACGGCCCTGGCGTTGCAAGTCGGGCATTGACCGTCTATCGATTTTGACTGGTTTGGCAGCGGAATAGGCGACCCGGAAATTTTATTTCGCCGGTTACGGGCCTCAGATCTTGAGTTCACAGTTTTAACCAATACCTTTGAAACCATATATATTGAGATAGAAACGATACAGGTGAGTTTTATCGGTTATAGCTACCCCATGCTCAATCCTTTGTGTCAATTGGATGAATATGGCATCCAAATGGCAAGCCTTGATGATATTGCCTGCATGAAATTGTCTGCGGTCACAAATCGTGGCGCACGCAAAGATTTTATCGACCTTCATTATCTCATTTCGCATCATCAGCCACTTGAGGAATACCTACAGTTGTTTCAGAAAAAATTTCAACAACAGGACGTCGGGCATGTCATCAGAAGCTTGGTATACTTCGAAGATGCGGACCAGGAGCCGGAAATTACAATGTTTGCCGATCTTGATTGGATACAATTGGAAAAAGATTTTGAGGCGTGGGTGCAAGCCCTCGATTGATTTCATTCTCAATGAGGTTCGTACGTTATCCGCGAGGTGATAATCGGGGATCCAGATAGATGCTTTGCCTAAAAAAGTCTGCTGGATTACCTCCCAACAGACTGCGGGAATGACAGAGTGAGAAGACTGCGGGAATGATTTAGATCCGTCATCCCCGAGTGTAGTTATCGGGGATCCAGGTAGATGCCTGGCCACAAGATGTCCGCTGGATTTCCGACAAAAAGACCACGGAAATGACGAGCTGTGGGTAAACCACGGAAAAAACAAAAAAGACTGAATTCCCGCCCAACAGACTGCGGGAATGACGGAATGAGTAACAGCTGGAAATAACTGAAATAATCGTATACTTGTTCCGCTGCGGAGCGGTGGAACAAGAAAGAGTGTTCTTGTAGCACCGCTGCGGTGCTACACATCATCCGGCGCTCTGCGCCATTTTTAGATAAACCAGCATGGCTGGACCAAATTATATCGTCACAACCACTACAAACGATGAAAATAGTCCTGATCATCAACATGTTGAGCGCCATTTTCAGATAAACAACGTCAAGAATACGTTTTAAACCTCGTAAAAAGGAAAACACTTTATGAACATCACCATGATCGGAACAGGCTATGTCGGCCTGGTAACTGGTACCTGTTTTGCCGAATTTGGCCATCACGTCACCTGTGTGGATAAAATAACGGACAAAATCGGTCAACTCAATGCGGGTCAAATTCCCATCTACGAACCGGGCCTTGATGCGCTGGTCGCAAAGAATCGTCAGGAAGAACGTCTGCAGTTCACAACCGATATTTCAGGCGCTGTTGCCGGGGCTGATGCGGTTTTTCTGGCCGTTGGTACGCCTACATCCCGGCGGGGTGACGGATATGCCGATTTGACCTACGTGTATGAAGCTTCAAAAGAACTTGCCGGTCATCTGCAGGGATATACCGTTATTGTGGACAAAAGCACGGTACCGGTAGGAACCGCCCGCCAAGTGTCTCGCATTATACAGGAAGCCAATCCGGAAGCCGACTTTGATGTCGCCTCCAATCCGGAATTTTTACGGGAAGGAGCGGCAATATCCGATTTCATGCGTCCCGACCGGGTAGTCATCGGCGTGGAAAGTGAACGGGCGGAGCAGGTCCTGCGGGATGTTTACAAGCCGCTTTATCTGCGGGATTCTCCGATCGTCAGCACCACTATTGAAACGGCGGAGTTAATCAAATACGCAGCCAATGCCTTCCTGGCCGTTAAAATTAGCTTTATCAATGAAATAGCCAATGTCTGCGAGGCAGTCGGTGCCGATGTCACGGCCCTTGCCAGGGGCATCGGCATGGATGGCCGGATCGGGTCAAAGTTTCTCCATCCCGGCCCCGGTTACGGAGGTTCCTGTTTTCCAAAAGATACCCTGGCCCTTATGCGGATCGTCCAGGAATATGGCGAAAGTGTCCGCATTGTTGAGGCCGCCGTCGAGGTTAATTCGGCCCAGAAGGCGCGGATGGTCAAGAAAATCCGTGACGCGCTTGGCGGGTCCGAAACCGGAAATAAAATCGCCGTTCTCGGTCTGACCTTTAAGCCGGAAACAGACGATATGCGGGAGTCTCCGGCGGTGTCCATCCTGCCGGCCCTGCTTGAGAAAGGAGCAACTATCAGGGCCCATGATCCCCAGGGTATGGAAGAGGCCAAAAAATACCTGCCCGAAGGAATTCAGTACGTGGCCGATGCCTACGAGGCCTGCACCGGCGCAGATGCCGTGGTCCTTATGACCGAGTGGAACCAGTACCGGGCATTGGATCTTGATCGGCTTGCCTCGCTCCTTAACGCAAAGATTTTTGTTGACCTGCGCAACGTCTATGATCCAGAGACCATGAAAAAGAAAGGATTTACCTATGTTGGGGTTGGGAGATAAGAATAGTATTGCTCAGTGCGAAATTGATCAATGATGCAACCTGTATAAGCATATCAAAGTTGGCCAGGAAAATTTATATGAAAGATGGTGCTGAGACTTTGACTTTGGCCTACTGAAAACTCGTCATCCCCAAGGTCGTACGTCATCCTCAGGATCTTTAGTCGGGGCCGGGGATCCATGTAGATGACTGGCCCCAGAATGTCCACTGGATTCCCGCCCAACAGATCGCGGGAATGACGGAATGGACAGATTGCGGGAATGACGAGATGAGGTAGATCGTGGGAATGAGGAAATGTGGTCATTCATGAAAACAACTTAAAGCCGTCATCTCGAGTGCTGTACGTCATCCTCGAAATCTGTTGTCGGGGACGTATCGTCATCCCCGAGTGTTGTTATCGGGGATCCAGGTAGATGCTTGCCCATAAGATGCACGCTGGATTTCCGACAAAAAGACCACGGAAATGACGAGCTATGGGTAGACCACGGAAATGATTTAAATCCGTTATTCCCAAGGTCTGTCAGGCAATAAAATCACAAGATAGAGGTTGACATGAATACAAAACAATTAATAGACAAAGCAATATCTCTTCCAGTGGAAGAACGGGCATTGGTGGTCGATTCACTGCTCAGGAGCTTGAACCAGCCCCAATCAGCAATTGATAAGGAATGGGCAGCTGTGGCTAATAGAAGACTATTGGAATTGAGACATGGGTCTGTAGAAGCAGTACCAGGTCAAAAAGTGTTTGGAAGAATATGGAAAAGGTCCGATAAATGAATTTTTCTTTTCACCTGGAGGCTGAAGAAGAATTCAACAAAGCAATCGATTATTACGAAGATATAGAACTTGGGCTTGGGTACGATTTCGCATTGGAGGTCTATTCAACCATTCAATTGTCTGTGGAGTTTCCAAAGGCATGGGCGGTGCTGGAAGGTGAAGTCAGGCGGTGTCTGGTAAAACGATTCCCCTATGCAATTTTGTACTCCGAAGAAGAAAACGGAATATCCATCTTGGCTGTAATGAATCTTCATTGCAAGCCGGATTATTGGAACTATAGGAAATAAAAGGACGAACAAGATTGTAAGTCGTTACAGGCACCCCGTCTTCGGAGTCTCCGTTGTACTATGCTTACCTGTGAATTACAGGGATTTACTAAAAGTATTGTGTGAAAATGGTGTCATACCCGAAAAGCAACCGGCAAAATTCCAGAATATGGTATCGTTTCGGAACATGCTTGTCCAACATTATGATAAAATTGACGATGAGGTTATATTTGGTATTTTCAAAAAAACGTCCTCTGGATTCCCGCCCAACAGACTGCGGGAATGACGAAGTGAGAAGACTGCGGGGATGACAGCAAGCCGTCATCCCCGAGGTAGTATTCGGGGATCCAGGTAGTTGCCCGCCTACAAGAAGCGCACTGAATTTCCGACAAAAAGACTACGGAAATGACGGGTAGTGGGGGGAGATCGTGGGAAAGACGAAATAATGGATTCCCGCCCAACAGACCACGGGAATGACGGAGTGGGTTAGACCACGGAATGACGAAATAGGGGCAGATTATCTCGTTACACTGCTCAGCGGTGTAACGCAATGACCGGCGCTCCGCGCCTTTAATCCCCAAAGCCCGTATTGTTGATATTTCCTATGCAGTTTCCGGTAGTTGCCCGAGTGTTGTACGTCATTCTCGAAGGCAGTAGTCGGGGACGGGGATCCATGTGGTTGCCTTGTCACAAGATGTCTGTTGGATTTTCGACAAAGAGAGCACGAAAATGACGGGTATGCGTAAACTACGGAATGACGAAAAAGACTGGATTTCCGACAACAGACCACGGGAATGACGAGATGAGGTAGATCGTGGGAATGAGAAAGTGGGTAGACTGCGAGAAGGATGCAATGGCAGGCCGTGGAATGAGAAGATGTGGTCATTCATGAAAACAACTTAAAGCCGTCATCCCCGAGTGCTGTTATCGGGGATCCATGTGGTTGCCTTGTCACAAGATGTTTGTTGAATTTTCGACACAGAGAGCACGAAAATGACGGGTAGTACTAGACCGCGGGATGACAGAAAAAGACTGGATCCCCGCCCAACAGATCGCGGGAATGACGGGATTTTGAGGACAATCTTCTGAAATTGCGTACATTGCGTCATCCTCGAAATTTGTAGTCGGGGACGTATCGTCATCCCCGAGTGTTGTTATCGGGGATCCAGGTAGATGGTTGCCCACAAGATACACGCTGGATTCCCGCCCACCAGACTGCGGGAATGACGGAGTGAGAACATCACGGAAATGACGAGCTATGGGTAGACCTCGAAGATGATAGAATGGACTGACCATGGGAATGATAAATTGAACGTAACTATTCAGGTGGGTGCAGGGAACTTCCCTATCCACAGCCTGTAACGGTTCAGGAGTGCTCCATATCTGTGCAGGCAGACCTGTGAACTATAGTGATTCCTCTATGAATCAGACCTGACCGTGTAGAGATGGGGTGCTCCTGAACCGTTACAATTGAACTATCTGATTGCCGCCCTATTCCAGTTTGAGTGAATTCAAGAATACCATCGCTGTTCTTGCAATATTTGTTGATTTGAAATCAAATAAGAACATGGTCGGCATACAATTCGAAATCAGGCTATAGCGATGTTATCCCTCATCGCTGAGCAATGAGGGTAATCAAATTTGATATCATGGTCCAAAGGCTTTTTAAGGAGATCTTGCATGCCTACTCGGCGTATACAATGGATTGATAGTGCAAAGGCCTTAGCTATCTTTCTGGTCGTAATGGGCCATTTATTTAATAATGGATACTTTATCCGCAATCTATTTTCGGTCGATTTATGCGCTCCATATTCCACGTCGATAATTTAGGGCATGCGACTTTTGGGTATGCTGTTATTTATGCCCTGCTGACAATTTTGATGTTGGTGCCGTGCATTTATATAATTAACCGATACCTTCCGTTTATAATAGGTAGAAGGAAAAGGCACATCGTGTCAACGTGATGGCACTTTCAGTACATCTTGTTACGTCTGCCGAGGAATTAGAAACCCTGCAGTTCGATTGGAACGTGTTGCATGCACGATCCCTTTCGCCAACGATTTTTCTCTCTTGGGAATGGATGGTTTCCTGGCTGGAAGCCGTTTATCCAGAGGCTCAATTGTTTATTCTATTGATTCGCGATGCAGGGAATACCCTTGTTGCCGTTGCTCCTTTTTATCGGACCGGTTTTACTCTTCTTGCCGGCCACTGTTACAAGACATTGCGTTGTATTGGCGATTGTCATGCCGGAGCCGAATATCCGGACATTATAGTGCAAAAAGGATATGAAGAGGCGGCATGCAAAGAAATTGCCGCGTTTTTGCGGCACAAGGATGATGTATGGGACTGGGCCTGGTTTCCCAATATTGCGACTTGGACGGGAGCCGGAGACCGCCTGCGGAGTTGTTTTTCTGCCGACAAATTGTCCTTTTGTCATTTGAGAGAAAAAGACTTCAGCACCATGTTGCTACCCGGATCATGGGATGAATACATGGGCGGATTTTCCCGGCAGAGACGTTCTCTGCTCCGTCGTCAGCAGAGAAAAGCCGCACAAAAATATGATCTGCAGATAACAGTGTGTTCAAACCGGCATCAACTTGATACCTTCCTTCATCAATTGTTCCGACTGCATAAAAAGCGGTGGTTGTTGAGAGGGCATGAAGGTGCCTTTGTTAAAGCTCCTCCCATGAAGGCCTTTCATCAAAAAATGGCCTTACGTGCCCTGGATAAAGGCTGGTTGGCTTTTTTTTCTCTTACAGCAGGTGATCGGGTCGTGGCTATCCAATATGGCTATGTGTATGATGCGGTTTTCAGTCAGGTTCAGGAAGGGTTTGACCCCGACGGCCCGGCGGGAACCGGCAATATTCTTCGAATGTATGTCATTCGTTGGTGTATAGAGCACCGTATCCGGGAATATGACTTTCTTGGGGGATTCGGCAAACACAAGGCCCAGTGGCAGGCCAAAAAACGGATCGGCCATGAGTTGTTTGTCGGAAAAAAATGTTTAAGGAACCTATTGTTTTCCCATCTTCCGTTTTGGCCCACCGGCCGTTATATCAATCAGGGACGACCTGCTGTTATACCTACAATGAATAACAAATAATGAAATTTCTTCTCAGTCTGGATTATGAACTTTTTTTTGGGTCGCAAACAGGCTCATCACAACATTGCCTTATTGAACCGGTAGCAGCGCTTCTCAGGCAGCTTGAGCGAACAGGCCTGAAACTATCTTTTTTTGTCGATGCAGTCTTCCTTATGCGTCTGCGGCAGGAGGGAAGAAAGTTCCCGGCCCTGCAGGCGGAATATGATAAAATTCGTCGTCACCTTGGAGAATTAAAGCAACAGGGGCATGATGTTCAACTGCATATCCATCCCCACTGGCTTGATAGCCATTTTGACGGCGCCTGTTGGCGGATTACTACCAAACGGTATACGTTGCATGATTTTCCCTTGAGCGAGCGGGAGGATATCGTTCGTCTGTGCAAGCAGGAGCTGGTCAATATTGCCGGTGACTCCATCTTTGCCTTTCGCGGAGGCGGCTGGTGCATCCAGCCTTTTGAGCAGATAGCGGACGCATTACAAGCCGAAAATGTCTGGCTTGAAAGCACGGTTTTTTATCAGGGTAAATCGGAGGACAGGCAACGGAATTATGACTTTTCAGCCGCGCCGGACCTGGATTATTATCGTTTTGCCACCGATCCGGTATCTGCAGATCCAAATGGATCCTTTGTTGAAGTACCCATTGGTTCTTTTCGGGTAAATCCCCTTTTTTTCTGGCGTCTGGCATGGGCAAAGAAGTTCGGCGGCAAACAGTACCGATCCTTTGGCGACGGGTCGGCCATGGTGGCGGACAAGTCCTATTATGTAACCCGGTTGACGCAATACACCAACAGCGTTATCTCTATCGACGGGTTAAAGGCGGGTTTACTTGCAAGTGCGTATCAACAGACGCAGCAAAACGGGAGCAGAGAACTGTTTCATGTAATGGGGCATCCCAAGGCCCTCACGCCCTACTCAATTGACAGGCTGCATGAATTTTTACGACTCCATTCCTTTGATTATATAACCTTTCAGGACCTTGCCTGTCTCAAACCGGCAGTTTCCGACTTCGGTACCCAATAATGATCCGTTACAGTCTGTTAATACTCGTTATTCTGTACCTCTGCGTGTACAGTTTTAAGGATTGGTATCGGGCGCTGTGTTATTCGCTGCCTATCCTTGCGGTACTGGAACGGCCGGATATGCCCAGATCAATGATGGGAATACCAGGTTTGAATCCTTTAAATGTAGTTCTCCTGTTTGTTCTGCTGGGGTGGTTGACGCAGAAGAATCAGGAGGGCCTTCGATGGCAGGTGCCGGCCAATATAAATAGATGGTTATTTTTGTATCTCGTTGTGGTGACCATTTCCTGCTTTCGTATGCTCATTGAGCCCGAGGGTATTTTTGCGCATACCAGGTATTTTTGGAGTTACGGAATAGACTATCCTGCCTTTTCCTTCGGCGATTTGATTCGGGAAGATTTTTTTAATGACTGGAAATGGCTGATTCCCGGCCTGCTCATCTGCCATGGGGCGACCAGTAAAGAACGGGGCCATCTTGCCATGCAAATGGTTCTGCTTACCGGCCTTTTGCTGGCAATTCAGATTGTGTTGCGAATGTGGCCGGCCCTGGTAGGACTCGATGACCTGAACAAACGAAGCCTGCGGGTGTTTGACCGTGACATCGGCTATCATAAGGTACAACTGGCAACCTATATGGCCGGTTCTGCCTGGGGCATGTTTGTATATACGCGGCTTGCCCTGTCGGGCAAGAAAAAACAACTGGGTTATGCATGTTTTGTCTTGATAACCGTGGCCCTGATGGCCACGGGGGGACGGGGTGGGGCAGTGGCCTGGATCGCCTGTGCGCTCCTCTTCGGTATCCTGAAATGGCGCAAGATATTGCTGGTCCTCCCCCTTTTTCTTGCCTTGGCCTTTGTCCTCATGCCAAGCGCTGAAAATAGATATTTAGCCGGAGTCACACCGGAGTCACACCACAGTGTATTTGCGGAACAAATGGGTGAAGTAGATGCTGAAGGCCATGACCTTTATGAAATGACCTCCGGTCGCCTTATCATCTGGCCTCGGGTGTTAGAATACATAAAGAAGGCACCTGTTATCGGCTACGGCATGAGGGCCTATGAACGTGTCGGTGTTTTCGAGTCCCTGCATGAAGAGGGTATTCCCTTTGGCATAGGGTTCTGGAGCCATCCGCACAATGCCTATCTTATGTTTCTACTGGATATGGGTGTGGTTGGCTTTACTATTTTAGTATTTTTTTATTGGTCGCTGGTCCGTGCCGGCATGCGCTTATTCCGGCAAGTGGCCACGGATGAATACACCCGGCTCGTTGCCGCCTTTTGTCTTGCCTATGTCGTGACCGCCCTTGTCAGTGGTATGTTTGCCTGCACGTTCTATCCTTCGCAGGATAATGCTCTGGAGTGGTGTGCCATTGGTTTGTTTATGGGAACCCTGGGGAAAAACGTAGGCATGAAGAAGCAAAGCTGTCCCATCAGAGCAAAAGGTATCCATTGATATGCAGTATCTTAATTATGAAACTGAAAAGCTGCTTATTCAAAATCCGACGATAAGTAATGCACTTATTTTTTTTGCGTTTCTCTGTCTTGCCTGCCTGACCTGGCAACGAAAAAAAACCACATTTCTTGATCGTACACAGACCGATCAGTTGAAGGGTGTTGCCATCCTTTTTGTTGTCACCGGTCATTTGTGGACCCATGTCTCTCTACGTGGAGCCGTACCGAATTTTGCCGGTTATGCCGTTGCCCTGTTTCTTTTTCTCTCCGGGTATGGCTTAACCAGGTCCTGGGAAAAGAAGCCATTAACAGCCGTTGAGTTTGCCGGCAGACGAATCACCAGGGTAATGTTGCCCTACTGGGTAGCAACCGCCGGCATCCTCTTTCTTGATTATTGGCTATTGGGGAGACAATACTCCGCCCTCGAAATTGTCTCCACCCTGGCCGGGATGAATTTTTCACCTTCCCTTCGCCTCCTGGATTATGCCCGCTGGTATATCACGCTTATTTTGATTTTTTATTGTGTTTTTTTCCTGGTTAACAAATTCCTGTCCTCTTTACAGGCGATTGCCGGTCTGTTCATGTTTAGTCTCTTTCTCTTTGTTTTGCGTCGGCTTGAGATCTTTCCCTTTGGCGCTTTGTTTCATTTCGTTGCCTTTCCCCTTGGCTGCCTTGTAGCCTGTTTTCACGGGCGGATCAAATCCTTTGTAATGGGTGGAAAGTTAACTTTGCCGATTCTGCTGTTTATTACCCTGTCAGGGGCCTTGCTCTGCGCAAAGATACCATTGTGGATCGGCAACGAGGGGATGACCGCCAAAATAATTCTCTTGGGAGCGGATACCTGCCGCCCTCTTTTCTTTTGTGCCTTTTTGATCGCCGTTTTTGCCTTACTTGGAACATTCAACCTATGCAGTCGCTTTTTTATGTTCTGCGGAATTATTTCTTATGAGATATATCTGCTGCATGGGCCGTTATTGATTAAATATAATCCGATTTTTCCATATTTTTCTTCTCATTTGGTTGTCGTTGCGTTCCTGGTGTTGGTAGGGTGTATATTGGTGTTGTCCTATGGGTTCAAGCGATTTCATGAGTATGTGTTTGCGATGATCTGTCGGTTATTGCCGGACAGGAACGGATAAATCCACAATAAAACGATGGCATTGTGATCTTGCCTGGATCTTTTACTGACGACCGGAGTTGACAACTGACAGTGAAGAACAATTGCCTGCTGCATAGGCGAACAGCCACTATTGTTGTGGTTATAGGCATTTTTATAGGGTTCCTCGCTGTTTCTTTCCTGCGGCAAGCCTGTACATGGGAAAAAAAGGAAAAATGTTATCGTGATCTGCTTGCGTTCAGTTTTCGGGTTGAACAAAATATTCCCGATAATGCGGTTGTTTTCATAGGAGATAGTCTCATTCAGGGACTCTGTGTGGCAGCGGTTACCCCGTATGCGGTAAATCTTGGTATAGGGCGGGATACAACGGCAGGAGTTTTACAGAGAATCAGCCGTTACAAGGGATTGAAACGAGCCGGTGCCGTTGTCCTGCTGGTCGGAGTAAATGATGTAATCCAGGGACAGCGGGAAGGGATCGTTGATCAGTACAAGACGATTCTTCAAATTATTCCTGATACAGTTACTATAGTTCTCTGTGCGCTGTTGCCGGTTGATGAACGGGCAACCACTAAAGTACGAAACAGGGATATTGTGTTGATTAATGCGGGCATGAAGGCGGCATGCATGCATAATGAAAATTGCCGTTTTTTTGATTCGACGGAAAAATTGATTGATTTTTCAGGTAATTTAGAAACACAATACCATATTGGTGACGGCATACATCTTAATCGACAAGGATATGAAATCTGGATAGCAGGGATGAAACCTTTTCTATCCGATTTTGCTCCCTGAAAAACAAAATATTGCAGACCATGACTCAAACGTTATTTCCTGTTGCGAATCTTTTCGACATCCCGATAAATGCGGTGACCATGGAGCAGATTCTTGACCGTATCCATGAGGCGATCAGCCATCGGCAAAAATTACAGATAGGGGTGGTGAATGCGGCAAAGATTGTCAATATGCAGCGGAACCCAATACTCGAAAAAGATGTTCTCTCTTCCGATGTAATTCTCGCCGACGGTGTGTCCGTGGTCTGGGCAAGCCGTATTTTACGCAAACCTTTGCCGGAGCGTATTGCGGGTATTGACTTGATGTATGGTCTGCTGGAACGAGGTAATAAAGATGGATACCGGGTTTATTGTCTTGGTGCAACTGAAGAAGTCTCCAGAAAAGTTGCCGACTGCATTGCCCAGGATTATCCGGGAGTCATTCTTGCCGGACGTCGCAACGGCTATTTTATCGATGATGAGGAAGAGTCAATTGCCGAGACAATCGCGCGTTCAAAAGCGGATATTCTCTTTGTGGCGATCACCTCACCCAAGAAAGAGAACTTTCTCGCCCGATGGAGCGATACAATGGGCGTGCCTGTCTGTCACGGAGTAGGTGGGTCCTTTGATGTCATGGCCGGTAAGGTGGAGCGGGCGCCGGAGGCCTGGCAGCGTCTCGGGCTGGAATGGCTGTACCGGGTGAAACAGGAACCTCGCCGATTATGGAAACGTTATTTTGTCACCAATATTCTGTTTATGAAAATGATGGTAAAGGAATTTTTCACAAAATAATTTCTGACGACCATCAATCCTCAAGAACAAGGGATACTCTCTTCTGGTGGGATTAAATACAGAGGACCTTGCTGCGCAACAGGTGAATTTTGTGTCAAACAAACTCTGTCGTGGATACCGAGCGATGCTATCCCTGATACGGCTTTGCTGAACAACAATGGTAATCAGGGAAAATGATGGATCCTTGATTCCTATGATGAATCTCATCGGTAAGTTTTTTACAAGACCATCGTAAATCACGATTATGATAATAAAAAAGAAGAATAAAAGCATATCAGGTAGAAAAACAGACTTAGTGTATGTCATGGCACCCAGCTATACAGGATCAACCCTGTTGACGTATTTACTGGCAATGCACCCTGATATTGCGACCATTGGTGAATTAAAGGCTTCGGCCATGGGTGACATAGAATCGTATACCTGTTCCTGCGGATCGTTGATTCGGCAATGTGGGTTCTGGCGGAACGTGTTGGAAGAGACTCATAAACAAGGAATATCATTTTCCCTTGATAAATTCGGCACCCATTTTCGCGGAGATAAGTATGTGTGTGATCGTTTGATTCGTGCCGGAGTGAAGGGGTCTTTTTGGGAAGCGATTCGAAAAGTCGGCTTTTCACTATTGTCCCGTTGTCGATTCAAATGTGATGATATCATATTACAAAATAGAAATTTAATAGAAGTCATCTGTAATTTGCAAGGTGCCGACGTCTTTCTTGATGGTTCCAAAGATCCCAATCGAGTGCGCTATTTTTATAATTCCGGATATTGGAATATCAAGGTTATTTATCTCATCAGAGACGGTCGTGGCGCAACAAATTCCTACATGCGGCACCATAAGGTAACTATGGAAATTGCCGCCCGGGAATGGGTGCACGTCCACCGGGAATGTGATCGGATCCAGAAAATGCTTGGCCCTTTCTGCCGGACGATACATTACGAAGAACTGTGTCAAAATCCGGATGATGTCCTTCGCCGAATTTTTTCTTTTATTGGCCTGGATAGTGATTCAATTACAACTGATTTCAAGTCGGTTGAGCATCATATTCTTGGCAATGCCATGCGCATGGCCTCAACAAGTGCAATTCAACTGGATGAAAAATGGAAAAGTAGCCTGACGGAAAATGATCTTCAGGCCTTTGTCGGCATTGCTGGCCATCTTAACAGTTCTTACGGGTATGAATAGTCAATGCCTGAATGAATGTGTTGATGGATATTGATCTATGATTAAAATTTTTGTTAAAAGGATTTTGTTACTGGCCGCAGGCTATTCGGGAGTGCTTAATCTTCTCAGATTCCGGAACAGAAAAAAGATCGTCATCTTTATGCTGCATGGAATAGTAGAGGAAAAGGAATACCCCTGGAAAACATTACGAAAGCAATGTTCATTAACACGATTTGAACAGGTTCTTGCCGTCCTGCAGAAATATTTTGAGTTTGTGTCTCTTGATGAGGCCGTAGCTATGCTTTCCGGAGAGACACCCATCAGACCCTACTGTGCCGTGTTAACCTTTGATGACGGATACAAAAATAATTTTACATCGGCGCTTCCCTGTTTAGAAAAACATCATATCCCAGCCGTTTTTTTTATTCCCACCGGGCATATCACCAGTAAAAAAAATCTTTGGTTTGATATTCTTGATTATGTTGTTCAATGCGATCAGCATGAAACTTTTCGTCTGTCCCTCGGAAGTTCAACTGTTGTTTTCGAGAGGAAAGATAAACGACATCTGCAAAGACAATTTCAAAATTTTTTGTATCGATATAATAAACAATTTCAGGGCAATGATTATGAGTTCCAAAAAAAAATATTTGATCAACTTGAAAGTATCGGCGCACAAACGGGAGATGGTTCGTTCGCAACCCTGGATGAAGATCCGCGAACATCCTTGATGAGTTGGAGTGAGGTGAGAAAAGCAGCACAAAGGGAAAAGATTCTTATCGGCAGCCACACCGTTGATCATTTGAAGCTGGCCACTCTTGGCAATGATCAGATACGACAGCAGCTTGAGCAATCCAGGAAGGATATTGAACAAAATACAGGCACACCAAGTAGATATTTATGCTATCCCAATGGGAATTTTGACGACAAGGTGATCCGGATCGCTCGGGAATGTGGGTATCGTGCTGCCGTAACAACGGAATCACACTTAAATGAGGTCGGTGCTGAACTTTACCGGCTTTCCCGGCTCGGTTTTCCCCGTCGGGCCGAGAAATTTCACATTTTAAGCCATATTTACCGAGGAAAATGATGGGTGGTGTTGTCGTTGGGCCAAAAGTGAGTACCGATATTCTGCATCAAAGCGGGTTGGAAGCAATTGTATGTACCCGTTGTTTGGGCGTTAATGCACTTAGTGTTGTCAGGGCGCTGGGACGTCTTGGCGTGGTTGTCCACGTAGTGTCTGCTGATCTGCACCGCAATCTTGCCTCGTACAGCAGATATTGCGCTACCAAGATTTCCCTTGATGCCTTTTCCTCCGCTGTTTTTAGTAAACAGATAAGACGTGTGGTGGACCAATGTGCCGTCCCACCTCTTCTGTATATAGATAATGACCTGATGTTGCATTATTTTCTGGAAAGCAAGGTGTTGCGGGAACAGGTTGTTTTTCCCGGCTCTATAGAGATTGTTCGAAAACTGCTTGATAAAAAATACCAGGTAATGAGCGCTATTGAGGCTGGACTGGACGTGCCCCACAGCTGGTTTCCTGAATCGTGGAGTGACATTTCAAAATTGGAAAATCCGTCCGGAGGACGTCTCATTGCAAAAAAGAGATTTCCTGTGGAATCCGGACGCGATGGCTTTAAGGTGCTTGCCGCCGACAATGGCGAGCAGCTCTGCCGTGAATTAATGAACACACAGTTTCATCCGAGTGAACTTTTTGTGCAGGAATATATACCCTGCCGGGATGATGATGTGCATTTTGCCCTGAGTTATCAGCCATTGCATACCGATGAGCCTGCCATCGTCACCGGTACAAAACTCATCCAATCCGGTAGCGGTGACGGCGGCATTATGATTTTGGGGCAAGCATCGCACAATAAGACGGTACGAGGTCTGACGGAGCGGTATATAAAACAATTAGGCTATTGGGGATATTTTGGTATAGAATTCAAATATGACAGAGAGACAAAGAAGTATTTTTTCATCGAGGTTAATACAAGGCCTGAACGATGCAATGCTCTGGCCCGTGTGGCAGGTGTTGATCTTGATTGTATCAGTTATTTCGATGCAACGGGGAACCCGGAAGTGGTGAAAGCCGTCGGCAACATTGCTCGCCCCTGCGTGTGGCTTGATGGAAAGAAAATTTTGGAGACTTTGAGAAGGCAGAGAAAAGGACGAGATTTTATGCATTATATAAAATCACTGCCACGGAAAAAGGAATGGGCGGTTTGGGCCCGGGATGATATGAAACCGTTTTGGCGTTCTTTGTGCCAACCTAAAGGCTGATGGCCTTTTAATTTTTTTGCAATTTTCGTCATTCCCGAGTGCTGTACGTCATCCTCGATGATCTGTAGTCGGGGACGTATCGTCCTCCTCGAGTGTTGTACGTCATCTTCGAGATCTGTAGTCGGTGACGTACCGTCCTCCCCGAGTGCTGTTATCGGGGAACCATGTAGTTGCTCTGCCACAAGATGTTTTCTGGATTCCCGCCCAACAGACTGCGGGAATGACGGAATGGACGGACTGCAGGAATGACTTAATGCCGTCATCCTCGAGTGTTGTACGTCATCCCCGAGATCTGTAGTCGGGGACGTACCGTCCTCCCCGAGTGCTGTACGTCCTCCCCGAGATCTGTAGTCGGGGACGGGGATCCATGTAGTTGCTCTGCCACAAGATGTTTTCTGGATTCCCGCCCAACAGACTGCGGGAATGACGGAGTAGATGGACAACGGGAACGAGATGAGATTTGGAGGACGCCAATCCATCGGCTTGGCTTACATCCCGTCATGATTGAATGTAGTTATCGGTGCTGTACGTCCTCCCCGAGATCTGTAGTCGGGGACGGGGAACCATGTAAATGCTCTGCCACAAGATGTTTTCTGGATTCCCGCCTAACAGACTGCGGGAATGACTTAATGCCGCCCTCCCAGAGTTATGCTCTGGTCAATGAACCGTTAATATGAATAACTCTATCAACTGCGTAACTTGACACGTTACAGGTATCTTGTTATCATTGTATAATATGATGATATAAAAAAAATCTACAATTGAATAACGAGAAGCATGATCAAATCATTTAAACACAAAGGGTTGAAGAAACTATTTTTCAATAACATCCAGAAGAATGTCAACCCTCAACATGTTTCAAAACTTCTCCGTATTCTTGATAGGCTGGACGCTTCAATCTGTCCGGAAGACATGAATTTACCAGGGTATAGATTGCATGAATTGTCTGGAGACAGAAAAGGAACATGGGCTGTTTGGGTCAGTGGAAACTGGCGAGTGACGTTCACCTTTTCTGGAATTGATGCAACTTCTGTGAATTATGAAGATTACCATTAAAAAACTAAATTGTTTCGGAGAAATAAAATAATGCTTACTCAAAGAAAACCAACTCATCCAGGTGAAATATTAAGGGAAGACGTCATTAAGCCATTGGGCTTAACTGTTACAGAAGCAGCTAAACGTCTAGGAGTTACCCGCAAAACATTATCGGCATTAATAAACTGTAAAGCCTCTCTAAGTCCTGAAATGGCAATCAAAATCGCTAAAGCCAC
>WGCP01000411.1 GCA_015493715.1 Desulfobulbaceae bacterium | reverse complement strand
GAAGACCAACCTTGTCGACATGGGCCGGGCGTTCGTTTAAGGCGCGGAGGATGGCCTCTTTTGTCCAGAGACGCGGGGGACGATAGATGAAACCGGCTGCGCAGAATCGACAGCCGCGACTGCAGCCGCGCCCGAGTTCAATCATGTACATGCCCAGTTCCGCCGCCGGAGACAGCTGCATGGAATGGGCGGCGCAGGAGGTCTTTGTTACCGTCATTCTCTCGACCCGGTCAGGAAAGCCCGGAGAGGCGGTGATCGTACGTATCCGGCCATCCTCGCCATAGGTCGGCGTATACAGGGATGGAACATAACAGCCTTTGACAAGGCCGCATTGACGCAGGAAAGCATCTCTATCGGCACCGTTTTTCCGCACCCGGGAAATCAGCAAAAAAAGCTCCGGCAGCACGGCTTCAGCTTCACCGATGACCATGAGATCGGCAAAAGGAGCAATGGGCTCCGGATTCATAAAGACGCCGACCCCGCCCATAATAACCAGGGGAGAACCGGGTGCGATGTCGGATGCACGATCAGCGGCCATGGGTGCAATTCCTCCAGCTGCCAGCATTCCGGCAAGACGGGGAAAATCATGTTCAAAGCTCACCGAGACACAGACAATGGTAAAATCAGTCAGGGGGTGATTGGACTCCAGGGACCGCAAAGGTTGATCGGAGTCGGGATACACAAACCGCTCACAAACGACATCCGGCTGCGCATTCATCAGGCTGTAGACCAGCTGGAATCCGAGGTTGGATATGGCCAGGGAATAGATATTGGGATAAAGAAGGGCCACCGGCAGACGGCCCTTCCATTTTTTTCGAATCGTTCCAGTTTCTGAGACCGGGATGTTGGACAGTGTGGCTTTAATAATCCGTTGCCGGCTGTTTTGTCGATCAGGCCGCAGGACTAATTTGCCTTTTTGCGGAGATAGGCGGGTTCGTCATAGTCCTCAAGGTCATGATCGTCAAAGACTGGAAACGGTAGTTTGGAAAGCCCGGTCGGCGCCTTATTGGGTTTGGCTTCCCGCACGGGCCGCTCTTTTCCGGCCGGTTTTTCCCCCTCACGTAAAGTAGCCGTGCCGGGAGAAGCCTTTGTTGCAACCTTCCCTTTAACCAGTTCAATCTGGGAGATGGTTTCCGCCTCATCAATGGAATCAATACCGGTGGCAATAACGGTCACCTGCAGTTCTTCGCCGCAGGATTCGTCAAAAAGGGCACCGATGATGACATTGGCATCCTCATGCGCCTTTTCCTGGATAAGGGCCGAAGCCTCCATGAATTCCGCCAAGGTCAGAGTTTCTTCCGTGGCGGAAATATTGACCAGTACGCCCCGGGCACCGTCAATGCCGACATCCTCGAGCAGCTGGTTATCAATGGCACGTTTGGCGGCTTCAGACGCCCGGTTTTCGCCGACTGCTGCGCCCGTCCCCATGATCGCCGGACCGACCTCTTTCATAACGGTGCGCAGATCGGCAAAATCAACATTAATATGCCCGGGCAGGTTGATCAGATCGGTAATGCCTTTAACCGCCTGCAGCAGCACATGATCCACCTTCTGCATCATATCGACCAGGGTGGAATTTTTCTGCATCAAAGAGAGCAGTCGATCGTTGGGCACGGTTATAATGGTGTCGGCATATTCCTTAAGCTCATCCCAGCCGACTTCGGCGTTGCGCATCCGTTTTTTAGCTTCAAAATAAAAGGGCTTGGTGACGACCGCTACCGTCAACGCCCCCGATTCCTTGGAAAGCTTGGCGATCACCGGTGCGGCCCCGGTCCCGGTACCGCCGCCGAGACCGGCCGTAATAAAGACCATGTCCGCTCCCTGGAGAGCGCTTTTCAACTCGTCATAGCTTTCCTGGGCGGATTCTCGGCCCACTTCCGGGTCAGCGCCTGCGCCCATGCCCTTGGCAATCCCCGGACCAAGCTGCAACCTGACATCAGCCCTGGATTTGTCCAAAGCCTGCACATCGGTGTTGGCCACAATGAATTCAACGCCGGACAACCTGTTCAGGACCATGGTATTGATGGCATTACCGCCGCCGCCACCGACTCCAATAACCTTTATTGTTGCTACAGATTCTTCTTCTGCGACTCTAAACGACATGGCTTTCCCCACTGACAAGAATGATCATTGCACAAACCCGGTTATCTACCCGATACATCTGTTCTCTCTTTACAAACCCTGACCAAATACCGAAAATAATTTTGGTGGTGCATCCAACAAGGGATAAAGGTGCCGGAAAAATATTTATACCACGAAAACGTCCACGACTAAAGATTTTCCCCGGCGTCAAACGATATTTTTCATCCAGTGTTTCAGCCGGTGCACCACCCCGCCGACTTCACGCGGCCCTGAATGCAACCCCTGGCTTCCATATAGAACCAGTCCGACCCCCGTGGTACAGCGGGGTGAACAGACATCCTCCACCCGGCCGCCGATTCCATTGGGGTAGGCCATCCGGACAGGCATGTCAAAAACCT
>WGCP01000410.1 GCA_015493715.1 Desulfobulbaceae bacterium | reverse complement strand
GCGAACATACGTGCAGGAACCATTGGAAACAAACGATGAATGGGCTGAAGCTTATCGGGAAGGTTCAGCTATTTCAGAGTGCCCAATTCCTGTGATGTGATAAAAAATGACGGTCTAAAATGTGAAGTTATTTTTGAACGGACCCTTAGTTCCAGCAATTACTTTAGAAGACAAAAAAAGGATCTCTTTCTCAACCCCCATATGAAACGGACAAGTTCGCTGCCGGTGACGAATTAATTGCTCAGCCCGGTCTCTATCCCTGCAAGTGCATATTACTTGCCGCAACAACGACCACTACGCCAGGGCGCAGAAGGTCGCCTTCCCAAAACTATTCTTCCTGCTTCCGGGCGCAGCAATACCTGAACATCGTTAAAACCCGCCGCCCTGAGCAGGTCGGCAGGATAACTTCTCCGGGCGGCATATCTGCTCATGGGGAGAAAGGCGGACAATGTCCCACGCAGGCCGCCAGGCCCTGCTCCAGGCAACAGAAACGCCAACCTGCCCCCCGGACGCAACAGCAACCGGCAATATTGAAAACAGGGAATCAATGTTCTGTCCAACCCTACATCCTCGGCAAAGGTAAAATAAATTATCTCATATCTAGGCTGTTCCCTGAACTCGGCAAGCTCCTGTAAACGCACGGCCGTCATTGCCGCATCAAGACGACCCGTACCCGGACAGAGTATCTGCAACCTCTTCGGTGCCTCTACGCCCCGGCCGACAGAGGCAAACAGACGTTGATTTCTCTGTTGTCCTTGCGCAAACATGGCCACATCACCAGGCAACAACCCGACAATTTTTACGGCATCCGGTTCCATTTTTCCCTCCTTTGATACATCTGCACCTGTTTATAAAACATAACAGATCAATGCAGTCTGCTGATAAGCAACCCCAGAATCACAGACATCAGCCACCAGAATATTCCTGCACCGATGAACGACAGACGCGAATTTTGGTATGATGATCCGTTGGCCCACTCGTCATTATGATTATCGGCACCGCTGCTGTCGACCGGCCTGAACAGCATCCGCAAGCTGTCCCGTATTGCGGTGCCTAATTTTCTCTTCTCCACTGACCCACTCCCATGGCATTCTTTTTTCCTTTGCCCCAGACTACCAAAGCTGGTAAATCTGCAACAGATGCACAAGGCGGGAAAAATTTACATAACAGTTAGTGAACATAAGGGAAGCGCATGGGACGACATTATCAGTACATTCAACTGGCGAACAAACTGGAAAAGGATATTGTTTCCGGCAGGTATCGGGCCGGAGAAAAGCTGCCGTCCCTGCGGAAACTGCATGCCGAAACCGGCCGTTCCATCTCAACCATCAATCAGGCATACATGGAACTTGAGCATCGCGGCATGGTCGAGGTGCGGGAGAAATCAGGTTTCTATGCCCGGCCGCAGCTGCGAGGCCTTGTCCAGACGCCCACCCTGGGCAACAGTCCTATTAAACCGCACAAGGTCGCCATCAACACCCTGGCCGACATGATTCAACTGGCCATTTCAAAAGAGATGCTGCCCTTTGGCGCCGCTGTTCCCTCCCCGGCCCTTTTGCCGCACAAACAACTGGCCTCCTGTATGCGTACAATCACCTCCCTGTATCAAAAAGGGTTGAAACTCGGATATGGTCATCCCACCGGTGAACCGGAACTGCAGCGACAGATCGCCCGCCGCACCCTCGACTTTGTTACCCCACTGACAAATGAAGAGATTATCATCACCAATGGCTGTATGCAGGCCATTGATCTCTGCCTGCGGACCGTTGCCCGACCCGGTGATATCATCCTGGTGGAATCGCCTACGTTTCTCTGTTATCTCCAGTTGATCGAAGACCTGAATATGCGGGTGCTGGAGGTGCCGGTGGATTCCCGGCTCGGCATAGATCCGGAGCGAATCGGAAAAATCCTTGAAGAACATGACGTGCGTGCGGCCCTGTTTAATCCCAACTTTCACAATCCGCTGGGATATTCCATGGACAACGACACGAAAAGAAGGCTGGTTCAGACCATGAACGACCGGGGAGTGCCGATCATCGAAGATGATATTTACGGCGACCTCTATTTTGGTGATGTGCGGCCGACACCGCTGAAGGCCTATGACCAGAGAGGCATGGTGCTCTACTGCTCATCCTTTTCCAAAACCCTGATACCCGACCTGCGGGTGGGCTGGGCCATGCCGGGAATTTTCAGGGAGAAGGTAAAACGGTTAAAATTCAATATTTCCATCGCCTCTTCCCAGTTCAACCAACTGGTCGTTGCCGAATTCCTGGCCGGCGGCGCTCTTGAGCGTCACCTGCGCAAGATGCGCAACAGCCTGAAAAAACAGACCACGGATACCGCCCTGGCCGTCAGTCGATACTTTCCGAAAGGAACAAAAATTTCCGTACCCGAGGGCGGCTATACCCTGTGGATCGAGCTTTCCGAAACCATTGACAGTCTTAAACTCTGGAGTCGGGCGGCAAAACGCAATATCTCCATTTTCCCGGGCGCCCTCTGCTCGGGCACGAACCAGTACGCCCACTATATCCGGCTCAGTTGCGGCCATCCCTTTACCGAAAAGCTGGAACTGGGTATCGCCGAACTTGGCAAACTCATAAGGGAAATGGACAACACCGGCAAAAAAGATGTGATGGTGGAGCAGCAGACAAATGATATCCGTATCGGTCTTAATTCCGATCCCGATGTGCTCCGGGCGGAAAAAATCTGCTCCTGTATCTATCAGCAGGCCCCCGGGTATAGTATCAGCATCAACCAGACCATTTCCGGCAACATTTTAAAACTGCTGGCCAGCCGGGAGCTGGAAGGAGGATTCATCTTCGGCGACTGCAGGGAGTCCCGGTTTGAAAAAATTCACCTGGCCACCAGGAGGTTATGCATCGTCGGGCCGACGAACCTGAAGGAAACGATTAAAAACGGCAACAAGGAAGAAATAGCCGCCCTGCCCTGGATCGGTAATCCCCTGGAATGCCCATATTGCCAGGTTATGAAGGAACAGTTCCATGAGCTGGGCCTTTTTCCAAATATTATTCTCCGGGCCGATCAGGACAGCGCCATAAGCGCCATGATCAGGGCAGGGGTCGGCCTCAACTTCATGCTGGAAGAAGATGCTCGAACGGCTGAACAAAAGGGCAAGCTCGTCATCTGGGACAAAGAAAGCTATCCCCTGCCCCTGTCCTTTGTTATCCTGCGCTCTCGCCGGGAAGATATCCGGGTGCGAACACTTCTGCAGGCCGTACGATTGGCCTGGGACAAGTTGTGAACAGGAAAGATAGAGTGACGAAAAACGAACAGTTTTATACCAATGGTGATTTCCCCTTTGTAGAACTTCGCAGATCAACCAACAGCGGCCGGCACTTCAAGCCGCACCTGCACCACCGCTTTTCCATCGGCGCCATTGATTCCGGCGAGGTCATCTACGAGGTTGCAGGGTCACAGGCCCGACTCGGCCCGGGCGGTCTGGCACTGATCAATCCCGATACCCTGCACTGCTGCAATCCCGTCGGCTCTACCAAACGGACCTATCTTGTTCTCTACCTTGATTCTGCCTGGTGCACGAACGTGCAAGCAAATGTATGGCAAAACCGACAGTTCATCCCAGTTGACGAAATATCACTTGGCCACGACCGGCTGTACAGAAAGTTCATGGCCCTGGCGCATGACTTTCCTGCCGGGGAAGCGTCCATGCAGGACGAACTTTCCTCCTTTGTCCGGGCGATATTTTTACGGGCCTGCACCCCTGGGACAAAAACTCCCGGCCCCCTTCCCCATATCGAGGCGATAAAAAAGGAACTTGCACACAACCTTGAACGATCACTTCCCCTGGAACAACTTGCACACAACTATCGGAGCAACCCGTATACCCTGCTGCGGCAGTTCAAAAATGCAACAGGCATTACGCCGCACGCCTTTCGCCTGAACTGCCGGATCAGCAAAGCCAAGAAATTGCTGCGCGCCGGCCTGGAACCGGCAACAGTCGCCCTGCAATGCGGTTTTTTCGATCAAAGCCACCTGCACCGCCACTTCAAAGCCATGACCACGATCACGCCGGGCGAATATCAGCGCAATTTCAAGCAATCCCTACATTCTCCTCACTCACTCTAAGTGGTTCTCCGACCGGAGAACCGACTTTTCTTTCTCCGCCCATCCCTTTTGCTCAATTTTATACAATCTTTTCACCCCCCACTACCCTATGCTGGTTGACGGTCCTTCCACAATTGAGGCCCTTCCTTATTCACTTTCTACCGGCATCGGACACGTATGGAATTTATCATTCTCGCCACAGCCCATTTTACGGCACTTATCACTCCCGGACCGGATTTCTTCCTCATTATGCAAACGGCCCTGCGCATGCGCTTGAAATACGCATGGGCTGTCTGTGCAGGCATTGCCACGGCCAACGGCGTCTATATCTCCATTGCCGTACTCGGCCTTGAATATGTCAGGTCAATGCATCATCTTATGCGAACCCTGCATTATGCAGGCGGCATGTATCTGCTGTATATCGGTATTCTTCTGCTCAAAGCACCCAGGCACACAGGGGATATCAAAAAAACGGCAAATATTCTCCGGCTGCAGAACAGCAAAAAACAGTTCCTGATCGGCCTTACCTCCGGTATCCTCAACCCGAAAAACATTATCTTCTACCTCTCTCTGTTTACAGCAATAGTTTCCCCGGCAACCCCATTATACCGGCGCTCTTTGTACGGGCTGTGGATGGCCGCAATGGTCCTGGGCTGGGACATGATGGTTGCCCTGGTGATCAACAGACAAAG